>NZ_CP087588.1:1500000-1657500 GCF_020985305.1 Croceicoccus sp. Ery15 | reverse complement strand
GACCAAGGGTTCCTGCGCAATGCTAATCAGCGCAGGGTGAGCCGGCCCCTAAGACGAGCCCGAAGGGGGTAGTCGATGGGAACCACGTTAATATTCGTGGGCCTGGAGATGTGTGACGGATTGCGGACGTTGTTCTTCCTTATCGGATTGGAAGGGCAGCCAAGTGGTCCCAGGAAATAGCCTCTCCGTATAGACCGTACCCGAAACCGACACAGGTGGTCAGGTAGAGTATACCAAGGCGCTTGAGAGAAGTATCCTGAAGGAACTCGGCAAATTGCCTCCGTACCTTCGGAAGAAGGAGGCCCTCTTTCTGCGCAAGCAGTAGGAGGGGGCACAGGCCAGGGGGTAGCGACTGTTTAGCAAAAACACAGGACTCTGCTAAGTCGGCTTCAAGACGACGTATAGGGTCTGACGCCTGCCCGGTGCTCGAAGGTTAAGAGGAGGAGTGCAAGCTCCGAATTGAAGCCCGAGTAAACGGCGGCCGTAACTATAACGGTCCTAAGGTAGCGAAATTCCTTGTCGGGTAAGTTCCGACCTGCACGAATGGCGTAACGACTTCCCCACTGTCTCCAGGATATGCTCAGCGAAATTGAATTCTCCGTGAAGATGCGGAGTACCCGCGGTTAGACGGAAAGACCCCGTGCACCTTTACTGCAGCTTCAGAGTGGCATTAGGAAAGAGTTGTGTAGCATAGGTGGGAGGCTTTGAAACGTTGGCGCCAGCTGACGTGGAGCCATAGGTGAAATACCACCCTGCTGTTTTCTGATGTCTAACCTCGCGCCGTTAGCCGGCGTAGGGACCCTCTGTGGCGGGTAGTTTGACTGGGGCGGTCGCCTCCTAAAGAGTAACGGAGGCGCGCGATGGTAGGCTCAGGCCGGTTGGAAACCGGCTGCAAGAGTGCAATGGCATAAGCCTGCCTGACTGCGAGACTGACGAGTCGAGCAGAGACGAAAGTCGGTCATAGTGATCCGGTGGTCCCTCGTGGAAGGGCCATCGCTCAACGGATAAAAGGTACGCCGGGGATAACAGGCTGATGATTCCCAAGAGCTCATATCGACGGAATCGTTTGGCACCTCGATGTCGGCTCATCACATCCTGGGGCTGGAGCAGGTCCCAAGGGTTTGGCTGTTCGCCAATTAAAGTGGTACGTGAGCTGGGTTCAGAACGTCGCGAGACAGTTTGGTCCCTATCTGCCGTGGGCGTCGATACTTGAAAGGAGTTGCCCCTAGTACGAGAGGACCGGGGTGAACATACCTCTGGTGTACCTGTCATCCTGCCAAGGGTGCCGCAGGGTAGCTATGTATGGACGGGATAACCGCTGAAAGCATCTAAGCGGGAAGCCTCCCTTAAGATTAGGTATCTTCGAACCGTCGTAGACCACGACGTTGATAGGCCGGGTGTGGAAGTGCGGTAACGCATGGAGCTAACCGGTCCTAATAGTTCTGTTCGCGCTTGAGAATTCCACATCATCAATGACAGTCCTGCCAGATCCTGGCATGTCCTTGATGAGGACGATCCTCATCCAGATATATCTTCACCCACCAGGGTGCGCATCGATTTAAAACCGCTGATACGCCGGCTTCATTGCTTGGTGACCATGGCGTCTGTGACCCACCCGATCCCATCTCGAACTCGGCCGTGAAACCAGACTGCGCCGATGGTACTAATGCCTAAGCATTGGAAGAGTAGGTCGTCGCCAGGCATTGCAGCCGACGTCATCAGCTAAAACCCATTCACAAACACCAAAAAGCCGCTGCCTGTACAACCGAGCGGCGGCTTTTTAGTCTCTACGCTGCAACCAGCAGCAATGGTGACGCGGGGTGGAGCAGTCCGGTAGCTCGTCAGGCTCATAACCTGAAGGTCGTTGGTTCAAATCCAACTCCCGCAACCAAATAAATCAAGGGGTTAGCTGATTAGCTAGCCCCTTGTTTTTTGCATTTGGCACAATTTTGGCACAGTAAGAGAAAAATTGGCACAGTTGCCGACAGCAAATCTCAACACGCAGCGGACGAGCTGAGACGGTTGAAAATTTTGCAAAACCATCCCATATTTTTGTTGATGACGCGGGGTGGAGCAGTCCGGTAGCTCGACAGGCTCATAACCTGTAGGTCGCAGGTTCAAATCCTGCCCCCGCAACCATTTTCAAGGGCTTGGCCTCGCGGCCAGGCCCTTTCTGCGTATGAGGCAACGTGACCGATGGAGCGGTCATATCTACCCGATTTGCTTCATCCATCGGTCATTCGAGGCGATCCTACGGATTGTACCGAGGGGCATTCGCGCAGAAACTACTTGCAGCCGCACAGCACCAAAAACTTGCAGACGCGCAGATTGCTTATCTTCAGACTCGCTGACATCGAACAACGCAGTGCTCACGGGATTGCACAGGCATTCGCAGCAATCGACAGATGCCGCCATCCACAGCGAGCTCGTCCGTTCCACTGTAAGAACTTACAGGGTCAGGCCAAACTTTGGCGGATTTCTGCCGACCTCCATAAGATTAAGACCATTATGTCAAATGAAAGGGTCTGCTCATGGATGGAGAGAACATCCTGACAATTGACCAGCTGGTATCGGCCTTTCCAGCCTTTGGCGAAAAGACTGTCCGCTGGTGGATTTACAACGGCAAGAGCAATGGTTTCGAGGCCTGTCTCATTCGTATCGGGTCCCGTATCTACATCGATCGGAACCGGTTCATCGAATGGATCAAGAGCCACCGTCCTGTTCGAGATGTCCCAGATGACTTCTCGAAGTCGGAGGAAGAGCTCGAAGCCATTGAATAGGCCTTCACACACAATGATTGGAACTTGGCCTGCATCGGTGGATGTACCACCGATGCGGGATTCCACGCTCATCGATGGTAAGGGTTGGGATTATAGTGTGGCTGCCCGTTCTCGTCCTTGAACAAATCGTCGGTCAGATAATTGATCTTAGCCGCGCTCACCACCTGTTGCCCCTGATAGAATAGCAACTGCGTATCCGCAGGCAGGCTCATGACCTCATTCGGCGTTACCAGTGGACGCTCGCCCGTGCCCGTCGCCAAGCTGGCTGGCTTGAAGACGACACCGCTCTCGCTGGAATAGCTGATATGCGGGATCGTCGTTGACCCGCACATATGGCTCACCAGCTGTGCTGTCTCGAAGTCCGATACGCCGAAGAACTGCTTGACCGTGCAATTCGCAATGATCGATTCCGCCTTGTCGCCATAGGTGGCGACCAGCTGCTTCAAATCCTGAGCGAACAGCCAGAAATTGATGCCAAACCCAGCCATGTAGGTGATGCCGTCTTCGACAACTTTCATGCGCCCGAGGGCAGGGAACTCATCCAACATAAATTGGACCGGATAATCGCATTTCCCACTGTAGCCCGAGAAGTGCTTGATCAGCGTTCCCATGAACAACCGAATGACGGGTGCGTAGCTATCGAGCTTCCCAGGCGGGATTGAGAAATAGACGGTCATCGGCTCAAACAGCATCCTTGGGAGCCGATAGCTGTTTTTCGACATCATGTGCTTCAGGCGCGGGCTGTCCCAGATCCCCATATGGGAATTGAGCGTACTCATGATGCCATCGCGCACCTTCACATCGGCGCGAAGAAACGTCGAAGCCGCGCGCTGAACCATCGCCTGATTGCTGGCGGCCATCTCCGCTAGCAGCAGGTCGAATTCTTCCTGTTCCTGGGTCAGCAAATGACGCAACTGCCACATGGTCCGCTCTTCTTCGGGCAGCGTGTTCACCATGTGGAGGATCACCCCACTCAGAAGATTCTTCGCCTCGCTATTCCAGAATTCCTCATTCTGCGTCCGCTCAGGCAAAAGCAGCTCAGCAAAGGTTCTGGCTTCCTCCCAAGCGTCTTCATCGTCTTCTTCGATGAAATCGAAGGGGTTCCAGAAATCCGTATCATTCTCAAAAGGCGCGAACCTGAGCACACGGTGTCCTAGTCGCCGACGCCAATCTGACGTGACAGCGTAGAGCTCCCCCTTCACGTCATTCACGACCATCGACCCTGTGTAGGTCATGAGGTTCGGTATGACGGCCGACACACCCTTGCCGGATCGCGTCGGCGCAATCGTCAAAATATGGCCATCCCTCTCAAGTACATTGACCGCGAACTTCCCGTTGAAGCCCGACAAGCCCAGCAGCCGGAATGTCCTTTGTTCATCGGCGGCGACCCGTTGCTGGAACGTTTCCCCCGACATGCCGATACCCGCAGCAATCATCTGCTCGGGGATCATGAAATATGCCGAGCCGTAGGTTTGCTCCCACGGAGCGCCGAAGGGCTTCTGTCCTTCAGCGGCCTTCCGAGCGAGACCTTGCCGTCTCGCTTGATTGTAGCTGTCTTTATACACAGCGCCAAGGCTTCGAAAGTATGCGGGAGCGAGGAACACCAATGCGACAATCGCTGCGATGACGATCAGAACAATGAGCCCGTCCATCGTTCAACACGCCCGCGCCATTGAATAGTCTTCGCGGTGCAGTTTGCATTGGCACATTCACATTCTCCTTTAGCTTAAGCCTATGGCCTCTCTTTCTTGAAACAATTTCTCAGCTGAGCATCCGGGATAATCGTAAGCATTCCGTTGCGGTTGGCAAATCTTCGCCCACCCTTTGCCTGATGCCGTGCTTGGCGGCCTTTCCCTTGTGATGGCTGTCTAGCGTCCGGTTGGCTTCCGGCGCGCAAAGGCGCGGCGGCAGTTTCTTCCCCGCCGTTCGAGAACGGCTCCTCGCGCCGCTTCGCTTCAAGAAACAGCCTTCTTGCCCTCGTTCGCTTCGCTGCCGCCCTTCGGGTGCGCGCAGCCAGCCCGTCCGCTTGGTCGAGCCTCACGAAAGGCCGCGATCAAGCGCGGCCTCCAACAGCAAAGGAGGCAAGACCAATGACAACCAAAACGAAATCACGTCGCTCACGACGCACCAACGTGGAACGCCGCGACGTTCATCAGCAGGTGACAGATAACATCATCGCCGCGATCGAAGCTGGCGCAGGCGAATGGCAGATGCCCTGGCACCGCTCAGGGAAGGGGCTCAATCGCCCGGTCAATATCGACACGCGCGCGCACTATCGCGGCGTCAACATCCTCAATCTCTGGGTCGCAGGCGAAGCGCGAGGCTATACCGAAGGCGTCTGGGGCACCTATCGCCAGTGGCAGAACCGTGGTTGCCAAGTCCGCAAAGGCGAGAAGGGCTCGCTTGTGGTCTTTTACAAGGAACTGGAGTTCGAGGATCAGGATGCTGACACCGGCATGACCTCGACTGAAACCCGTCTGATGGCGCGCGCGTCTACCGTCTTCAACGCGGAACAGGTCGATGGCTATGAGCGTGAACCGCTGCCTACGCCGGAAAATCCCGCAACGCCTATCGAGCAGGCTGAAGCCTTTGTCGCCGCCAGCACGGCTATTGTGCGTCACGGCGGCGGGCGTGCCTACTACAATCCCAATCAGGATTTCATCCAGATGCCCGAGCGTGACCGCTTTCTTGGCACTGATACCAGCACGCCTACCGAAGCCTACTACGGCACGCTCCTGCATGAGCTGACCCACTGGACGGGGCACAAGACCCGCTGCGAACGGGAGTTCGGCAAACGCTTCGGTGACGAGGCCTACGCCATGGAAGAGCTGGTCGCTGAGCTGGGGGCGGCGTTCCTGTGCGCTGATATCGGGATTTCACCGCATCCGCGGCCCGATCATGCGGCCTATGTGGATCACTGGCTGAAGGTGCTGAAGGCCGACAAGAAGGCCATTTTCACCGCCGCATCACAGGCCTCGAAAGCCGCTGACTTTCTGGCTGGGCTTCGGGATAAGGCTGCTGCAGCTGATCAGCTCGAGGCCGCCGCTTAGGCGGCCTCTTTATTTCTCTTGAAAATTAAATGACATGTCGTCGATGTTGGAGAGCACGTAGTCTTTCAAACCAATTGCAGTTTTCAATCCTTTTAAAGGATTCTTCCGGTCTCGATGGTGGTCGTAAGGCCATTTTACACTCCGAGTTGTGACGGAAGAGGCTTGTGTTAGTTTATTTTCGAATTTGCCGCTTATGCAGCCATCAGTGTCGGTGCTTATCGGCTCTTCGTTATCGATCCTTATTGCGCCCAACCGATTAGGAAAATCATGATCGATGATACAAATCTGTTTGGCGACTCCTGCTGGACCATACATAATCTGTATGTTGTTTTTACTAGAAGTGACGGTGCAATTCCGTTGGTCTGACATTTTGTCCTTACTGCAATCTATGCTCCACTCTGCTACTGCATTTTGGCCTAGTCTGAGTCCTGCACTGCCATCAGGGTATATTGTATATGTAAAACCATTTTCGGTAACCCCTGTCCGGTGCGCTGGGAGGTTCATGGCTGCCAAGGGCGAGTCATGCTCAGCCTCAAAGAGAACCTCATCGACTCGCCATCCGTCTTGGACCACAATGCTTCTGGGCTGTGGGGGTTGGTGTGTGCAGCCTAAAACGACAAAAGCTAAAAACAAAGAACAATGGAATCTCGATAACTTCATGGCAAAATATTTTATTTTATTTTTCAAATACGGAAGAATATTATATTGGATGTCGAGAAGTGGCAATCTTTTTAAGTTGTAATTTGCCTTAATTGAGGGGTATCAATTTATACGCTACAGCGCATAAAATCAATTTATACGCTACAACGCATATTGACGTCATATACGCTATGACGTATAATTCTCAAAACAAGTGGGAATTATGCCATGGCGGAACTCGTCAGATCACCAAAGCAGTTAGGCGTCGCATTGCGGCGTTTTCGGCGCACGCACAACCTTACCCAGGCCGAACTGGCCAAGCGGGCAGGGGTGCGGCAGGGCACCATCTCTCAGGTGGAAACTGGGCTCGAAACGGTCAAGCTGACCACAGTCATGGACATGCTGCGCGCGCTCGACCTTGAGGTCGTCATTCAGCCGCGCACCAAAGGCTCGCACAGCGACATTGAGGATATGTTCTAATGGCGCGCGCGCGCAAAAGTGCTCGCCTTTCGGTCGCTCTCAACGGGCGGCCTGTCGGCGTGCTCGACCGCGCAGCGAATGGCGCCATCTCGTTTGTCTATGACAAGGAGTGGCTTGCGGACGAACGCCGCGCCATTCCTGTCTCGCTTTCCCTCCCACTACGGGAAGAACGCTATTCAGGGGCGGAGGTCTCGGCCTTTTTCGACAATCTCCTTCCTGACAACGACCAGATCCGACGCAAGGTCGCCGAGAAGGTCGGGGCGGAAGGGACTGACGCCTTCAGTCTGCTCAACAAAATCGGCCGGGATTGTGTGGGCGCTTTGCAGTTTGTCCCCGAAGGGGGCGAGATTACCCCACCGGGGCCACCGGAGTGTGCGCCTCTCAGCGATGCCGACGTAGCCGACATCATTCGCAACCTTGCCACGTCGCCGCTGGGCATTCGTCCCGATGGCGAGCGCGAGCTGCGTATCTCTATCGCCGGCGCTCAGGAGAAGACCGCGCTGCTCTGGGACAATGGCTGGTGTTTACCCAAGGGGACGACACCCACCACGCATATCCTGAAGCCCGAGCTGGGCAAGCTGCCCAACGGTCTGGATATGACCCTTAGCGTTGAGAACGAGCACTTTTGCCTGACGCTCTGTCGGGAGCTTGGGCTCGATGTGGCGCAAAGCCAGATCGTCACTTTCGACGATGTGCGCGTGCTTGCCGTCGAGCGCTTCGATCGCTTGAAGGCCAGCGATGGCCGCTTGCTGCGCGTGCCGCAGGAAGACTTCTGTCAGGCGCTCTCCGTGCCGCCCACCATCAAGTACAATAGCGATGGCGGTCCTGGCATTCGGGAATGCCTCAACCTGCTCAACGGAAGTGACTATGCTGAAGAAGATCGCCTTGCTTTCCTCAAGGCGCAGGTCGCCTTCTGGTTGATTGGTGCACCCGACGGCCACGCGAAGAACTTCAGCCTCTTCCTCACACCCGGTGGGCGATACCGCATGACGCCGCTCTACGACATTATGTCCACGCAGCCGAACTACGCCGCAAAGCAACTTCAGCGGAAGGAGTTTCGTCTCGCCATGGCCGTCGGCGACAAGCGCCATTATCATATCGACGAAATCATGCCGCGCCACTTCCTGCAAAACGCGAGGGCCGAAGGTGTGGCGGAGGAGAAAGTCGAGGCGCTCTTCTCAGAGATGGCCAAGGAAACCGGCAACGCGATTGATCGCGCCATCTCACAAATGCCGAAGGGCTTTGCGCCCGCCATTGTCGAACCCATCGCTGAGGGGGCTCACTCGCGGGTCAGTCGCATCGAGCAGCACCTAGAGCTCGCGAAAGGAGCGACCTCCTGACGTGGATATCGAAACTGTAAGAGCACGCGCCCTTAAGGCGATATCTCCGCTGAAAGCGGCGGATGCCAACACGCGCGCACCGAAGGGATTTCTCTTCAACGCCAAGCGCACTGACGCCGGACGCTCGCTGCCACCATACTATCTGGTCTATTTTCTTCTCGTCGATTTGCTGGGCTTCAAGAATCTCGGCCAATTCGAAAAGGTGGCCTGGTCCGTCCCTGTGGAATACGACGAACGGCCCTTCCTCGTGGAACACCGCAAATTTGGGCTGGGCGTGTTTGCAGCCAATGTGCCCGAGGACGAAGCGGCTGCGACCGAAATTGTCCGATTGATCCATAAGGCCACCAAAGCGGCCCAACCGTATTTTGATTGGAGGGCCGAACAGGCCGCAAAGGCCTCCAAACTCAATGTCGTCAACCGCTCGCCAGAGCTGTTTGAGCGGCTGAATTTCTACCTCGATCTTTATGATGATCGGCAACGGGAAGCGGACGCACGGAAGGCCGAGAAGGTCGTCACTGATCTCAGCAAAATGAGCTACACGATCGCTTTTCCATCTGCCGAACTTTACCGCGAAGCCAAATGGCTTGGACTCTCTGCCATCGAGTGCTTCTTCAGTTGGACTGAGCACGTCTTCATCCACATCGCTATTCTTCGCGGTAGCTGCGCGACAGGGGAGGATGTCGCCAAGCTCGCAAAGGCGGAATGGGCCGAGAAATTCAAGGCAGCGCTGGATATTGCAGACCCGACCACGAAGCGATTTTACGATCAGCTCGCCATCGTACGGCGTCAGCTTCGCAACTTCGTTGCCCATGGGGCATTCGGGAAAGACGGCGAGGCGTTTCATTTCCATTCCACCGCCGGGGCTGTGCCAATGCTGTTGCCCCATCGGCGTGATCGCGCCGCTTTGAAGTTTGGGCAGGGCGTTGATTTCGTGGCCGCCGAGGCCATCGCGCTCATCCGTGATTTCATTGACCATCTTTGGTCCGGCCCGCGTGAGCCTGCGAAAATCCACATTCAGGACTATGGACTGCCGCTCAACCTTACCAAGGTGGTCAATGGCGATTATGCGCGTGCTATGGCTTCAGTCGAGGCCATGGAGAGTTATGCGGACTACCAAGCGCACCTGAACGATCGCTACGCCAACATGGATTTTTGAGCGGGGACTAAAGCGGCGGCTGTCGCAATGCCTCCGTTCCGTGCAGGGCGTTCAGCTTTTGTCTGTTTGAGACCAGCGCCGCCACATCTCCCTGCGCACTTTGAACCCTGGCAGGCTCGTGCAGCATAACGCCCGTTCGACACCGATGAGTCTCACGACGGCATCGCAGCGGGCTTCATCAATTCTCATTCGGCCTTCGCTCAACGCTCGATAGACCGCTTCGACGTATCCGCCGTTGGGCAATTCCGCCTGCACTTGGGGATGCAGCAGAAGGTCAAGTGACCATGCAGCCGTGCTTTCGCGGACCAAGGTCGCAGCGCTTTTTCGGCCTTTGCCATCGTCGATGACGGGGCGGAATCCACTCGTGGCTGCTAGCGCAATCGTAGCCGCCTCACCGTCACCCAAAGACGGCGAGGCAGTCGTCAGCTTTCCGAAAACCTCCCATCCGGCGTCGTCGAGAGACACAGCTCGCGCAACATTCTGCGCGAGGATGTCTTGGATGAACTGATGCTCGCCATTGGTACGGCTCGTCTCGTGGCTTAACTCCCGCACCACAACGTCAGGGATGGCAATTTCGTTCGGAATGGCAGTGAGAATCCGCACGCCCTGGGAGCAGGCATGCAGGTTTATCAGTACGCTCGTATCAAGAACCAGCGGCGTTAAATCATCAGCGAGGGAGCTTGAACAGGTCATCCGTTTCGCTCTCCTCCAGTTCGAATTGATCGAGCAGGGCGCGCAAATCCAGACGCCGAATGTTCAACAGCTCCGCTAATTGCCCCTCCGACATAAGTTCGCGCTTCCAAGCAGCATATGCCATCAAGCCCATCCGATGCGACACCGGTTGGTCTGCGTCGTCCTTTATCGGGTCAGCTTTCGTGCATACATCGCCCAGCACATCCCGCGCCTGTGCATTAGTTATCCCGCCGTTGGCTTCAAACCACGCCCAAATGCCTTTTTTGACCAGCCCCAGTTCTTCCAGCCGGCGCACGCAGGCTTCGCGCGAAATGTTGTGCTGATGGGCCAGCAAAATCACATGCCTTCGAGTGAGGGAGTCCGAACCAGCAATAAGCTGGCGAAACGCCTGCTCGAAACTCTTGCGGGGGGTGAGGAATGCTCGCCCAAATGCGTTCGCATACCGCTCTTCCCGCGACAGGAATTGCTCGTTCTCTTCGAGAACTTCGGGGGCCTGCCGCGTGCCAATGAAATGTCCTAGCTCGTGTGCTGCTGACTGGACACGACGCTCCCACGGATGATTGGCATTCAAGAGAATGCACGCGCCCAAATTCTGGTCAAAAGTGAACAGCCCTGCGACTTTGGATTTAGATGACAACCGTCGCTGGTACAGCCGGATGCCGAGATCCAGCTCCATCAGCGTGAAGATGTCCGCAATCGGACCTGAGCCCAAGCCGAGCCAGTCGCGCAGTCCTTGCGCATGGCTCTCGGCAAGCTCAATCACATCGCCGTCATTGATACCTCGTTCCGGCGGGTAATTTTTCGGACGCTCTATACCGAGTATGTTCTCGAGCTCGACTTCCGCTTTCACCAGGTCGTTCAGAAGCTTCACGGCTTCGCCCGTATGGTCTTCCTCGGTTTCGCGGAGGCGACGGAAGCGTGGCACGAGATCGGTGTGCACCGCTTCTCGTCTGAGCAAGGCATTGACCGAAACGCCGTAGTGGTTGGCTAAAGCCTGAAGTTCTTGAATGCGAACCCGCCGGTCGCCCTTCTCGATGGAAACGAGAGTCGGGCGAGACATGCCAATCACCTTAGCCGCCTCGTCCTGACGTATTTTCACGTTTTCACGGGCAAGGCGAAGGCGACGACCGATTTCTTGTGCGGTCAGATCATTGAGATCAGCCATGACGGCCTCCCTTCGTCCATAGTGTTAGAAAACTTTCATGCCCCTGGGCTGCGACGAATGCCGCCCATTCCTCTGAATGTTGGTTCAGCATGTCTCGGAGATTCGATTGAACGTCGGCCATCGATGTTCCGAGAGCTTCCGCCAGCTCACACACGTAGGGCTTGTGCTTCGCGTCCGGCTCTGCCGCGAAATCCGTAAGTTGTTGCAGATGCCGCGTACCCATAAACCCGTATTCGTACAGGGTCGAAGTCGGCTGGAAGCTGTTCTGCTTCGGTAGGGCAGTCTCGTATCGGGCGGCCCGAAGGTCCGAGACAGTGTACGCCTCAGGTGGCTCATCGACGCCAGCGGCGTGCAAGCTCATGCGCCGAAGCTGGCAAGCGGCACATATACCACACTGGCGCGGCTTACCGCCACCGACACGGACATTGTGTCGTTGCTGCCAGCATGAACGGGTATTGATGACCTGTTCAGCGCTCACGCCCGGTTTTGCCAGAAATGCCGCTATCGTCTGACCTTTGGTATGCCACAGCCGAGGCTGCTCATAAGTTAGGTCAACACCCAGCAAGGCTTTGATGAACTTCTCCATGCGACGAAAGAAGGTGGGGTAATTGCGATAGTCGGGGTAGATATTCCGCAGGGGCAACAGCACGGGACCAAGCGCCCCTTGGCCACTTTCTGGCACGATGATACGGCTGACCTTGGACAGATGGGCCGCGATCGCGGTGATCGCTGCGAATTTGAAGCCGCGAGAACGGGCGCTGTCTTCCTGACTGGGCTTCACAGTCACGTTGAACGGCAACCGGTCAAAAGGCTGCTCGTCTCTGCGCCGTCGCGCCCGGTATTTCGAGACATGAACCCGCACCGCCACATCGTTTTCGTTGTACAGTCCAGATACGCACCATGAGTCCAAGCCCTCGCTATAAGCGATGGCGAACTCTTTCCTCTGGTTCGGGAAGAGGGGCGGTTGACGGTCTTTGTCACTCGCGGGCGCTTCGTTTTGCACGAAGGTAAATCGCCAATCATCGCCGGTCAGATGCCGCAGGGTATCGCGGAGATGTTGCTGCACATTAGCATCAAGCCAGGTCGCAAGCTCTAACACCGGGATCGTTGCGTGTATTGGCCGCGACCACTGACGAGCGCTCCGCGCCCAGCGGCGGTCAGCATACTCGACTGCCGCGCAAACAATCAGCAAGTCGTGATGAATGTCTTTCCAGCCCTCATATGAGTAGCTGTCAAAGATGTCCTTATCGCACTTTATCTCCGATCCTATGGTGGCGAAGACGCACTCTTTACGCCCGCGACGCGGCGCTTGCTTGCCAGTCTCAAGAATATGGAGATGGCGCTCCGAAACTTTCTGAAAATCACTTATCACATTCACAACTTGGGCCCTTCATCTAGACCTTCTTTTTTCTTAACGTCCTCTTTGAACGCGCCTCTGTTGCCCTCCTTGAGAGCCTCCAAAATTCGATTTCGGTCGATGCCTTGCAGAGCCTGATTGCTCCCCTCAACAAACCTATCGAACTGATCTTTTCGCATTTCGCCGCTTTGGTGAGCTTCTAGACAAGCCTCATGAGTACGGGTGCGAAGCTCCCCGATACCGCTTTCGAGCGCCGCTCCGAGGCCGTTATCTATTGCCGCCTGCGATACCTCTCCCTCGTGAAGTCGAAGTCCGATTTCACGTTGTAGGTGATCGCCAAACTCTGACTTCGGGCAGGCGTCGAATATTGCTTTGATCGACGCCTTTGGATCGAGGTCAAGCTGGCCATCTTGGCCGTATGCTCGGAGGGCCCGAATGAGCGCTTGGGTTTCGCGCAGAATACCACGCAGGATTGCGTCGTTCGCAAGAGCACAACGGGTTTCGTGATCGACGGCGTCAGTCTGAACGGCTTCAGCAAACCGCTTAGAGCGGCTGTCGAGCTTTAGATTCTTGAATGGGCCGTCAGTCATTTGCACCCTCCTATGTTTACAATATGGGGGTATAAGCTGACAAAGTCAAGCTATATGATAAAAAAGCTGACATTATGCTTTTGCCGATGCCTTTTGGGGGTGGGGAACGCCTTCCCCTGCCTGCAACCGCCGCAAGCAGATTCTTGCGCCGTTTTCCGTCACCCCTTCGAGCGGGGAGACCCCGCAACGCCCCCGGTTTGTTACAGTGCCAATGGATTTCGACATCAAAACCGAAAATCGGTACAGCACTAAAGCCGAAAAATTATACAGGACGGGATGGTCGCAGCGCGAGCGCTGCGGCGTTCTTTGCTTGACCCTCACCTTCGAGCTTATGCCAGCCACGACCGCTTGCAAGGTCGCCGTCCGCCGCTGCCCGCGACTGTGATCGACTGGGTGGCTTAGGCCACCATTCGGGTGGCGGCGGATTTCACCCCTTCGAGCCAGCTTATGGCTGCCCCGTGCGGGGCGGTTTTCTTGCCGCTTATCGTTGGGCTGGCGCTCGCATCACCTTGGATACTGCTGTCACCGATTGTGACGCTCGCCGCTGGGCAGAGGGTCAGGCGCGATCGGCTTTGCCGATTGGGCGGGTCGGCATGGAGCCGACCTGTCTTTCGCCTTGAACCATCAAGGAGGACTGCCCCCATGAAATTGCTGACAGACTTGCAGCGAAAGCACCTGAAAATAAACGGTCGGATGAATGCCGAGCAGATGAAAGAGAACGGTGAAACCCTCAATTTCAGCCCCGTGGTCAAGCTCTTTGCCCCATGGGGTGCAGCCACTTGGCTGCTGACTGAGCTTGACCCTGAAGACGAAGACATCGCCTTCGGTCTGTGTGACCTCGGCATGGGCTGCCCCGAGCTTGGCTCGGTGCGCCTAAGTGAGCTGGAAAGCGTGCGCGGCCCTGCTGGGCTGCGCATCGAGCGCGACCGCCACTTCAAAGGCGAGGATTGCCTCTGGGTTTATGCGCGCGCGGCAACCGTCGCAGGGCGCATCACCGAGGACACGCGCGCGCTCAATGCCGCCCGCGACCAAGTCATGAACGACCTCAGAAAGGAGGCGCGGGCATGAGTAAGACCATGAGCACGACTAATCGAAGGGCGGTCGAAATCCATCAGATAGACTGGCAGGGGTATCGCATCGAGGTGCGCTACTGCCCCAGCTGGTCGCCATCCTACGAGGAAATCTACGGGGAGTGCATGGCGCATCTGGAGCTGATGTCGCTGGAGGAGCCCCGCCGAGCGTTGCCCGTCACCGAGACGGGCTATCGCTCACACTTCATCCCCGCCAAGTTCATCGACGACCAAGGCGGCGCTGTCGCATTTGCGCGCGCTTGGTTGGATGAAGAAGCGCGGTCGCCGAAATGGAAAGAGCTCGAAGCCGCCTCTCGGCAAATGTCGCTGCTCTAGCGAATGGCAGCCATTTGAATCGCCCGTCTCAGCTTCTCGCTGAGGCGGGTTTTTCATGTCGCAAATCGAGGGGTAGGGAGGGCGCGGCAAAGAGGTCGCATTATGGCCACCGTGTTATCCCTACCGCTTTTCACGTCGGTTTCGCGGGAAACTTGGTCTCTCGCAAATCCTTTCGCGGCTCTTCTCGCTCTGCCGGTGCCGTCCTGGCCTTTACTCACTGGCACCCTTGCGGGGGCGGCGTCCGATGCAACGGTGCGCTGGTCGGTTTCTTCCCCTGGCCTTCGGCCATTCCTCGCGCAGCAAGAAACAGCCAGCTTCCCGTCCTCCACTTCGTTTCGTCCCTGCGGGTGCATTCGTCCCCCTGAAGCCCCCGCCTTTTGGTTGCCAGAAAGGCCGAACGACCCCGGCCTCAACCGAAAAGACGAAAGGACGAGACCAATGACTTACACCCGCGAAACCACCCTCGACATGAGCTGGGACGAATACACCTACGAAGTGGACATGATGCTGATCGCCGAGTTCGGCGAGCCCGCCACCCACGAGCAGCTTTGCGACATTACCACCGCCTACAATCGCGGCGTCGCGCCCGACGAGGTCTTCTCGGTCATGGCCGAAACCCTCTACGGCATCGAATATGATGACGACATCGGCGGCGATTACCGCTTCACCCCTGCGGTGGGTGCGGCCGCCTGATCGGCGGCCCGTCCACCACCACGACCAAGAAGGCGCTCCACTGGAGCGCTCTTCTTTTGTCGTGATGATGATCGTCATCACCATCATAAGTGCTGCCGACGATGATGATGATCACCGTCAGCATAGTCGCCACCACGATGACGACACAGGCAGCGGTCTGTTGTTCTTTGAGGCCGCTGCATGAGCAGCTTCAACTCAATCTGGTGAGGGCGGTAGGTTGGAGGCGTTACCGGCCCTCATAGGTAAATTGGTGGAGAATACGCGGGCACGTTTGGGGTCGCGCCGTGGCTCGGGACGTATTCTCCATAACAGAGATCAATCTGGTGAAGAGCGCAGGGACGCTCATAACCTCCACGCTCTTCGTAATTTTGGTGGAGAATGCGCACAGGTACCCGACAGTGAGCAGTCAAACGCATTCTCCATAACTCTTCTCAGTGGCCTACTCCTTAATCGCATATCTCGAAGGAATGACATGGCCCGGGTTCTTCGGATTGGCATTCGCCGTGAGGCCCTGGCACACATATTGGCGGACATATCGTGATGGTTCTACACGGCGGACCAGTGTCTTCGACAGCCCCCGCACAGCTCCCATTGCATTGGACCGTGCCGTTCGAGCTGCATGCGTCATAGGGACAACATGAACCGCCCGTGCTTGCCGCGCACGCGGGTTGCTCGACTGCTCCCGAACAGCTCCCGTTGCACTGAACCGTGCCGTTGGAGCTGCAAGAGGTGTAAGGGCAACAAGACCTTCCTTCATCTGATGAGCACGCTGGCGGCTTTGTCGACGGCGGAGTTATCGGCGGCGGTGCCGCACTGACCGGAGGTGCCGCCACGGGTGAAACAGCTACCGGTTGTTCAACACATGTCACGCTGCCGCCGACATTCCCTCCGAGGGTTACTTCCTCCCCCCATGTACCATCTGGGTTCTGGAGAACCAAAGTGTCCCCATAGGGACGGGAAGTGAAGCGGTGATTTGGCGAGAAATCAGGCATAATGCAGACGTCTTGCTGCGGGTCGTACAGCTGGCCTTGGTTGTGGCAGTTGAGAATGATCTGAATGCGCCGCTCAATTAGGAGCGCTCGCTGTTTCACGCTGGGCGCTCTCTGTGCGCAGCGATCAAAGGTCGCTTCAGTGCTACTGCTGCCAATGCCCCGTGCGCTCATGCTCTGAGCTTGAGCCATTTGTGAGCATGTCGAGAGTATGAAAGCTGCCATAAAGATCGTGCGAAGTTTCAAAGCATATGATTTCCTATTTCGGTTCAATTTGGTGGAAGGCGACGGGTTGGAGGTTCCGTCGCCATTCCTTAACTTGTTGGAGGCTGTGCGCAGCCCTATCCCCTAGGGCTTCACAACGCCGATAATGTCATTCCGGTGGATGAGGCCCAGGCGAGTGCTGTCAAGCGCACCAGCCGGGTTCGTGCCCAGCAACAAGAATGTGTTTTCGGGGATGATGCCGTTGTAGTCCCGCACATACATGTGCAGCACGGCTTGACGCTCCTCAGATAGCGAGAAGGGCTTGCCGGTCGCGGTGCTTAGCTTTTTTTCATTAACTAGAACGTTGCCATCTTTGAGTTCAAGGGTATCACCACCCAAACCGCGCACTTGTTTGATGATAGGCTTCGACATTGCGCCTGAGCGAAAAAGCACTAGAGAATTTCGCTCGATCTCAATGGAGCATTCGCCCTTAGCAACCCTCAGCACGGATCCGCGTTCTACAATAGGCTCTAGTGATGAGCCAAAAATTCTGGCGTCAGAGATTATACAAGAGGCCGAGACCTCATCTGCCCAGAGAGAGGGCGGGGCTGAGACTAACAAAGCCACAAAAAATGATATAATTAATGCGTCGTATTTCATTATTCTCCTCAATCAACTTGTTTTATGCAAAGGGCGCAGGGGATCGCTGTATTTCCGCTTGATGCCGATGGGCGATCTGCCATACCGTCCAGCCATCTCAAATCGTTCTGAGTGCTATAGTTTGAGCGGTAGTCAAATTCGTTAAACGCTCCGAGACCAGCGGCGCATACTGTGTTGGTCAAACCGTAAAGCATCGATATCCCTGAGCCCGATTCAGCAACTCCAGATGCGACAATCGCTTTTCCGACATAGACTGCGGACCAGTCCTCTGGACAGTTTGTAGTCCCCCAAATGGTAATGCCCGCTCCACCATTGGTGCCCGCCGCGACGGCATGAATCGTCGGCTTGCTTTCATCTGGAGCTGGGATAGATGTGGCGAAGGCTGCGTATGAATTCGGACGTTCGTTCCCGCGTTCATTAAAATGAAACGATACGAATAAAAGCGCGAAAGCAAGAAACGAAAAGACATTTAAAAATAACGACATTTCTTCACCTCACCATTATTGCACGCAAAGCGCGCAGCCTAGCAATAGTGATTTCTTAACTCGTCCGGAGCCGTCGTTCCAAACTAGCGATGGGCCATAACCAGTCCCGAAAGCAAAGGTGTTCGCGACGCAAATTAGGCTACTCAGATCGGTTTGCCACGCATTGGGGTCCAAGTCGGACTTCGCGATATGGGCAGCAACTGCTCTTCCGCTATAGGCTTGAGTCCAGTCGGTCGGGCAGCCCGCAGAGCCCCATATAACGAGTCCGCGACCTCCACCTCCGCCCGCAGCGGCGATGGTCGTGTCCACGTACTCTTTGTTAGCTATATCGGTGTTCTCGATCGGGGCTTCCACGCTGGCAGCGAGCGTCCCGTCAATCTTCACGTTGCCGGTGACGTGAAGCTTTTCTTCGGGGGCAGGCGTGCCAACGCCAATGTTACCCTCGGCTGTGATGCGAAGGTCATTCAAGCAGTCTTGCGCATCCTTGTCTCCTGCGAAAGCGGGACCATAAAATTGGCCCAGGCTGCCACAGCTCTCGGCGGCGTAGAGGCGGTTCATCTGGTGTGCTTGGATCGCACTGAGGCGCGCCGTGCTTGATGCCCCACCGCCCATTCCGCTGGTGATGAGGGCACTGCTCTGTGCGTGAGTGGCGTGGCTAAAGCTTGTCGAACCTAATAAACATAAAGAAAGTAAAAGGCCATTTTCTTGTAAAGATTTAAAATTCATCATTTCATGTGTTTGCTCCTATTATTTGCAACAAAATCACCAATAATGTGATTATACTAATAATAATATACACATAACTTTATGAAGCGGGCCACAAAAAATTGCTGAAAAATCTCTATGCATTAGTTAAGTATATGAAAAATAAGCGTCTTGTTGGATTGCAACATTATTGGTGATTTTGTTGCGGGCGCTGAAAGGCGTGCAAGGCGCAATAGACTCTCACCTAAATCCTTCATAGACTGATAGAGAAAGTGGTTTTTGCTTGTTCATAACAACAGGAGAAAAACCATGTCGTGGCAATTGTATGCAGGTGACGGACAACGCAAATATCTTAACCAGCAGGAGCGCGAGGCATTTCTCGCCGCAGCGGCCCGCTATAGCAATCCACGCATTCGGACGTTGTGCGCAGTTTTGGCAATGACTGGGTGCCGCATATCAGAAGCGCTAGCCCTTACAGGGGACAGGGTCGATGCGACTGACAATATGCTCATCTTCGAAAGTCTAAAGAAGCGGCGGCGGGGGCATTTTCGCGCTGTTCCTGTGCCTACTGACCTTATGAACGAGCTTATCTGGGTTCATGGGTTGACGACCATCTGGAAACAGGAAGGTGGCGGCCGCTCAAGGCGGTTGTGGCCAATGGATCGCACCGTCGCTTGGCGGCATATCAAAGCGGTTATGGCTGATGCAGGCATTGTGGCGGGTGCTCGCGCAACGCCACGAGGCCTTCGGCACGGCTTTGGCGTTGCCGCAGTCTCCACCGGCGTTCCGCTCAACCTGGTCCAACGTTGGCTAGGCCATGCGCAGATCAGCACCACCGCCATTTACGCCGATGTTATGGGACCGGAAGAAAGGACACTGGCTGCTCGTATGTGGCAATAGCATCATCTTGCACTAACGCAGGGCTGCTGGCGTTTGTGCTCAAGCGACAAGCGGCAAATGTCGCCGCCTCTCCTTGAAAGTCGCAGTCCCTCACCATGAACGCCCTTGTGGCAGGCGACGCCTTGCTGTCCATGAGCTGCCCGCGCCAGCCATGACAAGCAGAGCTTGCCCATGGCCCGTGTTGCTCAGGACAGCCGCGGCTTCAGCCGCCTGCCTTTTGGTTGGCATCCTTCGGGACAGCAACAATCAATCAAAAGGAGAGACGACAATGGGCCTCGATATGTATGCCTTGACCACCAACCAGAAACCAAAACCGCCCGTGGATTTCAGCGAGCCGGATGATGCCAGCCAGCTCCATTACTGGCGCAAACATCCCAACCTGCACGGTTGGATGGAGCGCCTGTACCGCGAAAAAGGCGGTCAGGAAGAAACCTTCAACTGCGTTTCGGTCGCGCTCAGCGCTGATGACATCCATCAGCTTGAGATCGACATTGAAGCAGGCAACCTGCCGCCGACCAGTGGCTTCTTTTTCGGCGCCAGTGACGGCAGCGAGTCTGACGACGACCTGGCCTTCGTCGCCAAGGCTCGTGCTGCGATCGAGGAAGGCAAGACCGTGTTTTACTCGTCTTGGTGGTAGCGCTCTGCCGCATGAAAGCCCTCCCGTGTTCGGGAGGGCTTTTCTTTTGCAACGGTGGCTAGCGGCATGTGGTCAGGACAAAGACACAGGCTTTGGCGACCAGTGCAGCGAATGGTGCTTCGGGCAGAACCTCTGGTCGGAGGTAAACCACGAAGCAGGTTATGCCGTCGCCGCTCGGGCGAGGCTCGGCATGGCCGACCGGCTGGCCGTCGATGCTGGCGATCAAGATGCCATCGCTGTCAGGTGTAAAGGTCAAGCGGGCCTGAGTGGTTGAGGTGCGGATGACGCCAGTCAGGCAGTCACCGTCTTTGAGGAAGGTGCCGAGGATTGGCATGAGCTTACCCCTTCGTTCGTTACTGCAACCTCCGTCATGGCGGTCGCTCGCAAGGAAACAGGGGATGGTCGTCCAGCCCCGACACCGATGATGCAGTCAGCGGGGAACCCCTCCGCCGCCCGAATGGGCCTGCGGAACGGGGTTGGCGGGTCTGGGAGGCTATCGCATATCTGCGACATGCGAACCGCCATATGTGCGAGGTTGGAAACGAACAGAGGCAAAGCTCTTGTCACGCGGCGCTTTCCGATAAGGCGGGCGCTGCTTATCTGCTCCAGCGCCGACCTCTCAGCCGTCCCGAATTGCGTGAACGCGGCGACTGACTGCCCTTTGCGGTCTTGGGGTGCCTCATAGCTGAATCGAGGCCAGCGCAGTTCAGTCACTTGGCATTCAGGACGACGGGCGGTGCTGGTGTGACTCCTTGAGGCGTTTTGTCCTGACCGCATCCCATCGCGGCCTTTCCTCTCATGGCCAGTCATTGATCCCGTCGCCAGTCGCCGCAACGGCGCGCTTGCCAGTTTCTTCCCCTGACCTTCGGTCATTCCTCGCGGAACAAGAAACAGGCCGCTTGCCGTCCTCCACTGCGTTTCGGCCCCCTTGATGCTCGTGGGGGTGCAGCGCCCGGCTGAGACGGTCTCTCATTTTGGCCATGGAAAGGCCCGCGACGGTCGCGGGCTTCCGAACCAAAACAGGAGACACATACCATGACCACCATCGCAACCTTCACGAAAACCGAGACCGGCTACATCGGCGAAATCCACACGCTGGCTCTGAAATCGAGGCTGACGCTAAGCCCCGCAGACAATACCAAGGGCAAAGCTCCCGACTTCCGCGTAATCGCTGAAGACGGCATCGAGATCGGCGGCGCTTGGAAGCGCAAGAGCAAGAGCGGCAACGCCTACCTCTCAGTCCGCCTCGACGACCCGAGCTTCACCGCGCCGGTTTACGCCAACCTCGTCGAGCGTGACGGCCAGCACCTGCTGATCTGGAACCGCTAATGACCCGCCGCCGGCCCGTCGCTCGACCTTGATCGGAGCGGCGGGCGACGTGGCCAATAAACATAATCGGGAGGAACCGAACCATGACCAAAAACCAGAAACCTGAAATTTTTGAAATCACCGTCGAGCAGCTCACGGTCTATCGCTACCACGTCGAAATGACGGATGATGTAAGCGACCCCGAAGCCATCGCGTTAGAGCGTTTCCGTGCAGGCGAGCTGCCAGATGCTGGACCCGCCGAGGGCGAGCAGCACGAGCTCACAACCTACTTTGTTGGGCCTGTCGAGCCAGAAGCCGAACCTTCATTGACCTACGATCGGTGGCGCGAAAAGTATCGACCCATCGCCAATGACCTTTGCCAGGGCGCGCCCTACGACGGGCTCATGTTCGAGACCTACGGCGCTGAGCGGGAGTATGTCCTCCGTCATAACAGTGAGTGCATTTGGACGCTGGTTCAGGCTGAAGACGAGCTCGTCATATTGAGCGGTTGGCATTTCGTGAACCGCCTCGGCTACTTCATCACCGAGCGTCCTTGGGACGGGCTTGAAACGGCTGAAATTGCGCTGGGCTGAAAAAGCGAAAAGGCCGCCCCATGGGGCGGCCTTTCGCGAGGGATCAGAATTTGAACACCACATAATATGCGGCGTTGGCCTTCCTGTTATCAGATGCTTCCAGCTCAAACTGATAACTGAAAATACCAAACTCAGTTTCCAGCCGCTGCAAGAATTCCAGCTGTATGACGTTCTTCGCGGCATCCGCCGCCAGTTCAAACCACAATGGTCGGCTGATACAAATCCGGACATTATGAAATCCCTTCCCAGCCTGTTGGAGTATCTCAGCCTCTAAGCCCTTGAAGAAAAATTCCATCTCGGTCCTTAGGGTTGATAATACCGCTTCTCGGTTCGTCTGTTGAGCTTGCTGTGAAAGATTGCGTGCCTTTTCGAGTAAGTTCGACATATCGAAATCCACACCATTGCTGGCGGGGCTCCACGACGTAGATGTTACGCCTCCGTGCCTTTGAATCATCCATGTGAAATTGTTCTTTTTTGTGCGCAAAAATGGCCAGCTGGCCGCGCAAAAAAAAGGAAATGAAGCTTACAACTTCCTCAGAGGTGTGGTCACGCTTCTAGCTCATTTCAACCCCACCACGTCAGTTTTTTGGCGGCATCGTTTCGCTCGCCGCGGCCTTTTCGGGCTCATTTCTGAGGTGTCAGGCGTGGCTTGAGGATTTCTCCTGACGGTGTTGTGGCGCTCTGTCGGGTGCTGGCTTTTGTTGCGCTTTGTTGTCTCTTGCTGTTTTCGTATGCGTATTATAGAGTGGTCCTGCGGCTTATAGCGTTTGTGTTTCTACTGTTTTCCATACAGCAGGGAGGTGCTTTTGCAGCTCACGCTGACGGCAAGATGTATTTTCGCATACGAAAACCCTTCGGCCCTGACAGCCTCGGGCTTTCTGGCGAAAAGACTCAGATGGCATTCGACCACCCCTCTGGGGGGTCTCAAGCCGAGCTGTCATCTTGCGCTTGCAGCGGGCTTGAAAGGCAGCCCAGGCACCTTGTGAAACGGCACTGGAGGTGGCCCCATGGCGCGACCGAGAAAGGCTCCGGAAGACCAGCGCACCCGCGTCCTCAGCGTGCGGCTGACCGCTGACGAATATGCCCGCGTCGAGGCCATGGCGCGCGATGCTGGAATGCTGGCTGGCCCCTATGCCCGTGCCACCATTCTGGACAAGCGTCCGCGCTCCAAACCCGTCACCAATCTGGTCTTCGAGAAGCTGCTCTATGAGCTCTCATCCATCGCCACGAACTTTCGCCAGCTTCACGATGCGACTGGCGACGAACGCTACCTGAAAATGGCGCGGTATGTGGGCGGGCATATGGTGGAAAAGCTGCTTGGCCGAAACGACATGATTGGCCTGATTGAGGAGCAACTGGAACCGCTCAACGGTGCTGGCCATGCCATCAACGGGCTCGCCCGCCGCGCCAACTCAGGTGCTGCCCTTGACCCCGAAGATCGCAAGTGGGCGATACAAGGTTTGAAGCTCGCCCTGGCACCGCTGGAGGACGCGCTGGGTGAGGGCAGCAAGGAGTAGGGGGCGGGCATGCGGTTCAAGATTCCAGCCAAGCAGCCTGCCGCCTTCAAGTCATCGGCGCTGTATCTGGCAGGCCGTACCAAAGGGCTGTCCACCGATCGTGTGGCGTGGATGGAAGCCCGCAACCTTGAAACCACTGATCCGCTGGCCACGTCCGCCATCATGGAAGCCACGGCTGCCCAGAACCTGCGCTGTAGGAAACCCGTCTATCATTTCGTCCTGTCCTTCGATCCGAAGGACGCGCAGCGGGGCAAATTACCGCCCGAGGTGCTGCGCGAGATCGCATCCGAAGCCATCGAACGTATGGGGCTGACCGAGCATCAGATGCTTGTCTATGCCCATAAGGATACCAAGCATCCGCACATGCACTTCCTGATCAACAGGGTGCATCCGGCCACCGGCAGAGCGTTCGACCGGCACAATGATGGACGCCGTCTTACGGAACTGTGTCGAGAGATTGCCCGCGAGCGTGAGCTCAACATTCCCCGCGATAAAGAACGCGAACGAATTAGAATGGGCGAGCTCGAGAAGGTGGACGACTTCGACCTGGTCGAAAGCCTCGATACCCCAACAGAGGGCGAATACTGGCAGGCCAAGCGCGAGGAGCGTGAACCCCAGATTGCAATGGGCAAGGGCGAGGTCAAAGCCCTTCGCGAGAAGGTGCAAGTGCACTTCTACAACGCAACAGACTGGCATGACCTGACCGCGCGGCTGGGGGCTCAGGGCGTATTCTTACAGCGCAAGGGGCAGGGGCTTGTGCTCGCCAAAGGCGAACGCTTCGCCAAGCTGTCCCAGATGGGTAAGGGTGTGCGGCTGACAGAGCTGGAGGATCGCTTCGGCGAGCGGTTCGACGTGTTCATGGCCGAACGCATGAAAGACCTCGCGCGGGATGACGCGCCCGAGGCGCAGATCCCAGGCTATGAAGAAATGACGCCTGCCGAGCAGCGTCGTGCAAAAAGACTTCGCGAAGCTCAGCTCGCCGTCGAGCGGAAGAACACCGACGCCGTGCTGGAAGTGGATGCCGCTGATCTAGACTATCACTACTGGAAGGGCGTGGAGGCGGTGTACCGTGCGGGCGAACGTCGCATCTCGCGGCTGGAGCGTGACCGCGCTTGGCTGAAGGGCACGGAGCGCAACTACGTGTTGCGCGAGCGGGCCTCTGCGGAGACCTATAAACAGGCGATGTTCGACATTTTCCGAAACCCCGCAGAAGCGACCAAACGCTGGCGAAAACTGGAAAAGACCTTCGGCATTGCCGACGCCGAGCGCATGGTGAAGGAAAAACCCAATCTTCTGGGGCGCATGCACGGCAATAGTGCTTTCGGCAAAGAAACCCCCGCTCGGCGAAGGGCCAAGCGTGCATTTCGCTATCTTGATGTGAAACGTCGCCGCTGGCGCGAGCAGAAGCTTAAACTTGCCCACCATCGAGACCGCATCGAGGCCAACCGCCGGGCCTTGCGGATCGCGCTGAATGACTTCGCCATGATGCGCTTGCGAGCCGACGTGCCTTTCGAATTGCGCGAAATCATGAAAGAAAAGGCTATGCGCCGCGCCAAGGCGCTGACCCGTGCCACCGATAAGGCCATCCTCGCCAGCAACCTTGCCGAAGATCGCAAGATGGAGCTGCTTCGCGCCCGCCGCATCTACATGGAGCGCAAGCGGGAACGCGAGCGGGATCGAGACTACAACCGCACTCAGGGCCTCGACTATCTGGACTGGTAGGAGGTGTGATCAGCCAACCCGGCAATAAGGTCGCGTGACAAAATAGATGACAGCAATCTGAAATTGTGGAAAAATTTCGCGCAAATATGCAAAATAAAATCAAAAACAGGGGGCGCGATGAAACCATCTCGACTTACTAAATCAATGCCAGCAATTTCAATAATGCTCACTGCCTGCGTGCTTTCGGGCTGCAACAGCACCTCGTTCTCATCAGGTTTGCAATCAATGACGAGCAGCATTGAGGGCTTTTCTGAGCGCGTACGTAGCCAAAATACGATTGTGAACACCAGTAAGGTCGATGCAGCCGGTTCTCACCAAGTTGGTCAGGTCGCTATTTCCGCCTCAGTCCCGCAAGTCCTAACCCCAACCCAATTAGCGGACGTCCGCTCAGCCCAGAAATACAAATATATTCAAGCGCATGACGCGGGGGATATTCCTGAACGCACCAGATGGGCAAAGGTCTCTGCGGAATTTGAAGATGAGTTTAGCGTGCTGAATGAGGTGATCGTCTTTAAGGTCCAGAACGATAGCCGCCAAGATGTTGACGCGAGCGCCGCTAAGGTGCTGCTTGTCACGAAGGCCGGGGCCCGAGTGGACTATGCCACTTTCAGTTCCGACGCCCTTGAGCTGCTCAACGACGAAGCGTTTCTGCTAGATCGAGAGAGTTCGCAGCGCATCACATACACTAGCGGCAAATTGGGGAGCGTTCCGGCGCTGAGCACTCGCCACTTTGGTGTGATCGTGCCGCACATGAATGCAGGGGAGTATGAGGCCAGTGTGTCGAATTTTCCTGGCGCGAAGCGTGCGCTCAGCTTTGACCTCATTAAGCGCTGATTACTGTGAGGCGCGCTTTTTCAGCCGACGCTCCCACCAGTCGAAATAGCGGATTTTGCGGGCGCGGAAGGCCGGGAAGCCTTGAACGAACACCAGCTGCTCTTTGGCTTTCATGGTCAGTATCTCGCCCGTCGTCATCAGCTGGCGCGCGCCTTCGAATGCGCCCGAATGGAAAGAACCAGCGACGAGATTGAAGGGCAGCGGTGAGCTCTGGCCTTCTGAGTGCATCCGCACCGTTGCTGTGCCCAGCATGTCCGAAAGCAGCTTTGCGGTTTCGGGGTCTTGCACGTTGAATGCCTGACGCACCGCGCAGTTTGCGATCATAGAACGTGCTTTCGGATAGGTTTTCTGGAGCTGATCCAAGTCTTGCACGAATAGCCACAGCTTCGCGCCGTATCCAGCCAGATAACCGATGCCCTCTTCGATCGGGCGCATGTAGCCAAGGGCTGGCAGCTCATCGAGCATGAAAAGCACTGGTTGCGCAGGCTTGGCCATATTCCGCGTCATCGCCACGGTGGCCAGGCCGGTCATCAGCCGCAGGAAGGGGCGGTAGGCTTCGAGATATTCCGGCGGCACGATGATGAACACCGAGGCCACTTCTTCCTTCAGGCGCTCAAAGCTGAAGGACGAGCGTTCCGTTACCGCTCGCAGTTCTGGGCTTTCAAAAAGCTCCGTCGCCCCTTGTGCAGTTGAGATGACCGCCGAGCGTTCTTTTGGTTCCTTCTGGCCGAACCCGCGCGCAATGCGCGCGACGTTCTCTTGATGGCTGACCGCCATCTTGGCCAGTAGCAATTCGAATTCCTCGCTGTCCTGCATGAGCAGGTCGCGCAGTGTGCCGAGGTTTTGCTCCAGCAAATCCCAATGGTGGCGGATATAGAGCAGTAGGCCCGTGATAAGTGTTCGCGCTTCGCGCTCCCAGTGGTTTGGCTGGGCATGTTCTGGCACCACCAGCATTTCCGCGACCAGGCGCGCATCATCGACCTCATAGGCGGTGGCAATACGGATGAAGTCGAGCGGGTTGAATGTCGCACGGTTGGCTTTCGCACCGCCGAGCGGTGCCAGCTCATAAACCGGACCGAGAATTGCGCGGTAGGCGCGAGCAATGTCGCTGTTCTCGCCCTTGATGTCCGTCACAACCACCGAGCCGGGGTAGTCGAGCAAATTGGGAATGACGCAGCCGACACCCTTACCGCTCCGTGTCGGTGCGAAAGTCAGAAGGTGGCCTTCACCGCGATAGCGCAGCATCCGGCCATGCTTACGGCCTAGGATAAGGCCTCTGCTCGTGAGCAGCTTACCCTTTCGAGCATCAGCAAGCCCCGCAAAGCG
Source organism: Croceicoccus sp. Ery15 (assembly GCF_020985305.1). Lineage (NCBI taxonomy): Bacteria > Pseudomonadati > Pseudomonadota > Alphaproteobacteria > Sphingomonadales > Erythrobacteraceae > Croceicoccus > Croceicoccus sp. Ery15. The sequence goes on along the minus strand of NZ_CP087588.1, from coordinate 1,630,271 downwards.
AGCCGAACCATGCGTGTCCGGCTTATAGAATATCGTCGTTGCCGTGCTCTTGGCCAGATAGCCTGCTATCCCGAGAACGGCGGCCATGATGCCCCCAACCCACGCAGGTGGGGCGAAAAGGGCATACCCCACCAATGCGCCGACAATCGGCAGAAATTTCCAGCTAAGGGTCAGGGTCGCGTAAAGCGACAGGAACAGGGTGCGTATGAAGCCCATGGCAAAAGCCTCCAGATTGTTGTTTCTGAAGACTTCTGCACCGCAACCCGAACCGGAAAACTGGACGGAACCAGCCAGACTGACTGGTTGCTGTCCATAATGTCTATCCTGTCCAGAGTAGCTCCGAGACGCCGCAATTCAAAAATCTGTAGAGCAACCTACAGAAAATTTTCTTGACGTAGCGAGTTCTGCATGATTTTATGTAGGAGAACCTACAGAGGAAAATGTTCGTGAAGCTCGAGTCGATTTGTGATATACAGATGGGGTACACCGCCAAGCGCGGCCTTCAGGCTGTTGAGGTTGGCGGTGTGCCAATCATCCAGCTTCGCGACTTCGCTGACGACGGCACGATTGACCCAGAGGCGCTTATGGCGATTCAGGTTGAGGATGCGGATGATCGCTACTTGGTTGGCGCAGGAGATGTGCTGTTCCGATCACGTGGGACGCGCAACACTGCTACGGCTCTTGGATCGGAATTTAAATGGAAGGCCTTGGCGGTTCTGCCCGTCGTTGTGCTGCGCGCCAATAGGGAAACGGTTCTCCCCGAGTACCTTGCGTGGGCGCTGAATCAGCCAGGTGCGCAACGATACTTCGATACTGAAGCTCAAGGCACAAGCATGCGAATGATTTCAAAGTCATCGCTTGCCAGCTTTGAACTGGCCCTGCCGGACTTGGCTATGCAGCAGAGCGTTGTCTCGGCGTCGGCGCTCGCAGAAGAAGAGCGCCGACTTATGATGGAATTGTCAGACAAGCGCTATGCGCTAGCGAGCGCGTATCTGGCACAAGCTACAAAAACTAACATGAAAAAGACCCATGGAGGGAACAATGGCAACTGATCAAACAACTCAGCAGCAAGTCAACCAAACGGCTTGGTCAGCGTGCGATACCTTCCGGGGTGTTGTCGATGCTGGCCAATATAAAGACTACATCCTCGTGATGTTGTTCTTGAAATATATTTCCGACCTCTGGAACGATCACATCGAAACATACAAGAAGCAATACGGCGACGATGATGCCCGAATTCGGCGTCGTCTTGAACGCGAGCGCTTCGTGCTTCCGGAAGGGGCTAGCTTCTATGACCTATATGAAAAGCGCAACGAGCCCAACATTGGTGAGCTGATCAACATTGCGCTGGAGAAAATTGAGGACGCCAACCGCGCCAAACTCGAAGGTGTGTTCCGCAATATCGACTTCAACTCGGAGGCCAATCTCGGTCGCGTCAAGGATCGTAATCGCCGTCTGAAAAACGTGTTGGAGGACTTTGCTAAGCCTGCTCTTGATCTACGGCCGTCGCGCGTCACCGAAGACATTATCGGTGAATGTTACATCTACCTCATTTCACGTTTTGCCTCGGATGCTGGCAAGAAAGCCGGTGAATTTTACACGCCTACTGCCGTTTCAAGCCTGCTCGCAAAGTTGGCTGCGCCTAAAGCCGGGGATACGATCTGCGACCCAGCTTGTGGGTCAGGTTCATTGCTCATACGCGCCGCTGAGGAAGTGGGTTCAGATAACTTCGCGCTCTATGGCCAAGAGGTCAATGGTGCAACGTGGGCACTCGCCCGCATGAACATGTTCCTACATTCCAAGGATGCGGCCCGCATCGAATGGTGCGACACGCTCAACAGCCCTGCGCTTATTGAGGGTGACCACTTGATGAAGTTCGACGTTGTGGTGGCGAACCCGCCATTCAGTCTCGACAAGTGGGGCGCGGAAGATGCGCCTAACGACCAATATAATCGCTACTGGCGTGGTATCCCGCCCAAGTCGAAGGGCGACTATGCGTTTATCACGCACATGATCGAGATCGCCAAGCGCCAAAGCGGCCGCGTTGCGGTGATTGTGCCTCACGGTGTTCTTTTCCGCGGAGGTGCGGAGGGTAAAATCCGTCAGGCATTGATTGAAGAAAATCTGCTTGATGCAGTTGTCGGTTTGCCTGCCAACCTGTTCACAACCACCGGCATTCCAGTGGCCATTCTCATCTTCGATCGCTCCCGTGAGGAAGGCGGTGCGAATGAGGCCCGTGAGGACGTGCTTTTCATCGATGCCAGCAAGGAGTTCACGCCTGGAAAAACCCAGAACGTGATGGATGAAAATCACGCCAAAAAGATCCTTGAGACGTATGCCGACCGCGCTGAGGTCGAAAAATACTCTCATCTCGCCTCATTCGACGAGATCAAGGAGAACGACTTCAACCTGAATATCCCGCGCTATGTGGATACGTTTGAGCCCGAAGAGGAAATCGACGTTGCCGCGCTGCAAAAGGACATCAACCGCATTGAGGGCGAGCTCATTGACGTGCGCGCCAAAATGGCCGGCTACTTGAAGGAGCTAGGTGTCGATGTCTAAGGGCGAGCTCATTCTCTACAGAACGGAAGATGGCACTACAACCATTGGCCTTCGGGCAGTGGACGGTACTGTCTGGCTGACCCAGCTGGAGATGGCGGAGCTATTTGATACGACCAAGCAGAACGTCAGCCTTCACATCAACAACATCCTTTCTGAAGGGGAGCTGGCTGAGGATTCAGTTGTCAAGGATTCCTTGACCACTGCTGCTGACGGCAAGGATTACCGGACTAAAGTCTACAACCTAGAGGCAATCTTGGCGGTCGGCTATCGTGTCCGTTCACCTCGCGGCACGCAGTTTCGCCGGTGGGCAACAACCGTCTTGCGTGAGTTCCTCGTCAAGGGGTTTGCCATGGACGATGAGCGCCTAAAGCAAGCCGAGCAGTGGGACTATTTTGACGAATGGCTTGCGCGCATTCGCGATATTCGCGCGTCCGAGAAACGCTTCTATCAAAAGGTGCGCGATCTTTACGCTACCGCCATCGATTATGACAAAACGTCTGAACAGGCTCAAGCCTTCTTCAAGAAGGTGCAGAATAAGATGCTCTGGGCGGTCACTGGGAAGACCGCAGCAGAATTGATTGAAGCCCGCAGTGACCCGAAAGCACCCAACATGGGGCTGACAAGCTGGAAGGGGGCAATCGTTCGCAAGGGCGATGTCGGCACTGCCAAGAACTACCTGAAATCTGAGGAGGTCGAAGAGCTCAACCGCATCGTGGTGATGTATCTCGATTATGCAGAAGATCAGGCAAAGCGACGCCGCCCCGTCACCATGGCGGATTGGGCGGATAAGCTCGACGCATTTCTATCGTTCAATGACCGAGATGTGCTCACCCATGCGGGCAAGCTCCAGGCGACAGTCGCACAAAAATTGGCTGCGGAACGCTTTGAGGTTTTCGACGCACAACGCAAAGGGGCTGAGGCGCTTGCCGCCGACGAAGCCGATATTGCTGAATTGGAACACATGGAAAAAGCCGCCAAAGAGCGGAAAAAAGGGGGCGGCGATGATTGAAGGCTGGAAGCGGACGTCAATTGGTGAAATTGGCCACGTGGTAACTGGCACTACTCCGCCAACCATCAATTCGGAGTACTATGGAGGGGACATACCGTTTGTTGCGCCAGGCGACCTTGGGAAAAATCTGTTCGTCAATTTTACGGAGCGGACGCTTACGGCCGAAGGCTTAGCCAAAGCTAAAGCGCTCCCTGCGGGCGCAGTACTTTTCACCTGCATAGGCGCAACCATTGGAAAATCTGCCATTGCCGGTCGAGAGCTGGCAACCAACCAACAAGTCAATGCTGTCATATGCAGTCCTCAAAAGGCAGATAGCACGTTCGTTTATTATCTGCTCAATATGCGTGCAGAGCAGATTAAGCGACTGGCTGGCGCTCAGGCCGTACCCATCGTTAACAAGTCTACCTTTGAGGACGTGACGGCGCCTTTCCCCCCCCTTTCTGAGCAGCGCAAGATCGCCGAAATCCTGCGGACATGGGACGAGGCCATCGAGAATTTGGAGGCGCTTCGTGAAGCTATCATCAAACGTCGAGTATGGTTCCGCAGTAGTGTTTTAAGTGGCTGCGTCAGATTGCCTGGCTTTGCTGATGAATGGCAAGAAGTTCAGCTAGGCGACGTCCTCTACGAGCATGGTACAAGCAGCAATGGTAACGACGAAGTTTACTCAGTCTCTGTTCACAAAGGACTCATCAACCAGATTGAGCACCTAGGCCGTTCTTTCGCGGCTGCAAACACCGATCACTATAACCGAGTACTGCCGGGTGACATTGTCTACACCAAAAGTCCAACGGGAGACTTCCCACTTGGTATTATCAAGCAAAGCAAGATCGATAAGGCTGTCATTGTCTCGCCACTCTACGGAGTTTTCACCCCTGAAACTCCGGCTTTGGGCGTGATCCTCGACGCATTTTTCGAGTCCCCCGTTACTGTACGAAACTACCTACATCCCTTGGTGCAAAAGGGCGCGAAGAACACCATCGCTATTACAAATAAGCGCTTTCTCGAAGGTAAGCTACACCTCCCACGAGACCCGGAAGAGCAGCAAGCGCTAGCGGCGGTCATTGAAGCTGACCAGCAATTGGTTCGAGGTGTCGAGGCAGAGATTGAGGCACTTCAACGTCAGAAACGCGGATTGATGCAGAAGCTTTTGACGGGAGAATGGCGCGTTGCACTTAATCAGGATCAAACGGAAAACATCAGAAAGGAGGCCGCTCATGGCTAATGACAAGAACTATTGGACCCAAAAGCGCCCCGACGGGAGGTGGGAAAGTAAGCGCGAAGGCGGAGAACGTGCCTCAAAAGTATCGGATACCCAGGCCGAAGCATGGGCCTACTCCAAATCCAAGGCAAAGGAGGGCGGCGGCGAAGCCTTCTTGAAAGGTCGTAACAATGAAATTCGGGAACGCAACACCTACGGCAAAGACCCGTACCCGCCAAAGGGCTGATGCATGGTAGACGTCATATCATTCGACCAAGCGATTGAAGATTCGAAGCAGTTCAAGAAGCGCCACTTGCTCCTCGGAAACGGCTTTAGCATTGCGTGTCGCCCGAAAATTTTCACCTACGGCTCTCTGTTCGAGCAGGCTGATTTTTCTGCTTCACCTCGACTTCGCGATGTGTTTGAGGCAGTGAAAAGCACTGATTTCGAACATGTCATTCGGATGCTGGAGGATGCTTCACGGGTAGTCCCTGTATATGGAGACGACCTTAGCGACGTTGCGCGAGATATGGCGTCTGATTCAGAGACTCTGAAGGACATCTTGATTAAGACAATAGCGAGCAATCATCCCAACATTCCCAACGATATTGCGGATGAACAATTTTGGGCATGTCGCAAATTTCTCGCTCATTTCTTGGCCGACCGAGAGCGCGGCGGGCAAGTATACACATTGAACTATGACCTACTTCTTTATTGGACGCTGATGCATGAAGACATGCCTTTCGGGGATCCAATACCTTTGGCCGCGAATGATGGTTTCGGAAGAGATGAAGATACTGAACCAGAATATGTAAACTGGATGGGTGAAACCAGCTCGCATGGCCAACGAGTGCATTATCTTCACGGCGCGCTACATCTCTTTGACGCAGGCTCGGAGCTCCAAAAATATACATGGATAAACACTGGAAAGCCCCTTCTTGAGCAGGCGCGCGAAGCCATGAGTGCGGCCAAATTTCCTCTGTTTGTGGCTGAGGGCAAGAGCAATCAGAAGCTCTCCAAAGTCAAACACAGTGCGTACTTACACCACTCCTACAAAAGCTTTACGTCACAGATGGCGCAACAAAAGCAGGTTCTCTTTATTTTTGGCCATAGTTTGGCTGCAAACGACCATCACGTTTTAAAGAAGATAGCGAAGGGCAAGGTGTCAAAAGTTTATGTCGGCCTCTACGGAGCTGCCGATAGTGAGAATAATAAGGCAATTATCTCGTCAGCTCAGGCGCTGGCATCAGCACGTTCGGGATCACACCCGTTAGAGGTAGCGTTCTATGACGCTGTTTCTGCTCAGGTTTGGGGGGCGGCAGCATGAATGGACAAGGATTCGACGCTGCTGAAAAGCAGCAATCACAAATCCCCGCCTTGCAAATGCTGGTGGCGCTGGGCTTCAAGCCGCTATCCCAAGCTGAAACAGTAGCGTTACGCGGAGGACGTCTGCGTAATGTGGTGCTTGACGATGTCCTTGCTGAGAGTGTGATGCGGATCAACCGCTTCACTCATCGTGGCAAGGAGTATGCTTTCGATCTTGAAGATGCTCATGAGGCCATGCGACGGCTTAAGCCCACGCCGGATCGTATGAAGGGGCTGCGCGGCACTAATCAGGACATCTACGACAGCTTGGTTCTTGGGACCACGATCACAAAGACGATTGACGGAGACTCGAAGAGCTACTCGTTCCGTTTCATCGACTGGGAAAACCCTGACAATAACACCTATCATGTGAGCGCCGAGTTCGCAGTTGAACGAACTGGTAGCACAAAGACCAAGCGCTGCGATGTCGTGGCCTTCGTAAATGGTATTCCTGTCCTCATCATCGAGAACAAGCGGCCAACCGAAAGTCTGAAAAAGGCAGGTAGCCAACTCATCGGTTATCAGAACGAAGATAATATCCCGCAACTCTTTCATTTCGCGCAATTGCTCCTGACGATGAACCGCGTTGAGGCGCGCTATGCGACAGTCGGAACGCCACAAAAGTTTTGGCAGAATTGGCGTGACGAGGAGGACAGCGACGAGGTGATAATGCCCGTCGCGAACCGACCACTCTCAGTCGTCGAGAAGGATGCCATCTTTTCCGGTGACTTCGCCGGTGCCCGTCGCTTCTTTGATGCTATGGTCTCTGAAGGCGACCGAGCAGTTTCAGAGCAAGACCGCCTTATCTATGCGCTTTGTCGCCCCGAACGCCTGCTCGACCTCATCCGCCGCTTTACTGTTTTTGATGGGGGCGTTCGAAAGGTGGCTCGCCACCAGCAATTCTTCGGCATTCGCAAAGCCGTCGACAGAGTGAAGCAGAAGGATACCGACGGAGTCCGAAAAGGCGGTGTGATCTGGCACACACAAGGTTCTGGTAAGTCATTGACTATGGTCATGCTTGGAAGGGCGCTGGCGCTGGATAAAGCTGTGCGAAATCCCCGCATCATCATCGTGACTGACCGCGACGACTTAGACAAGCAAATCAAGGGAACATTCAAATCCTGCGAGCTTGAGCCAATCCGCGCGACCAGTGGCTCGCATCTGATCGACTTGATCCGAAATAAGACACCGCTCATCACTACCATCATCAACAAGTTCGACACTGCTCTTCGCGGAAAAGAGGCAGCTGATGAGGATGAGAACATTTTTGTTCTCGTGGACGAGAGCCACCGGACTCAAACAGGTCGATATGGAGGTCACAGTCAGTTTGCGACGAAGATGCGCCGCCTTTTGCCGAAGGCATGCTACCTAGGTTTCACCGGTACGCCACTTCTTAAGAAGGACAAAAACACACTCTCGACGTTTGGTGGTCTGATCCACAAGTACGCAATCGACGAGGCTGTGGCTGATGGTGCGGTTGTGCCCCTGCTCTATGAAGGCCGCCTCGTTGAACAACAGGTCTCAGGAAACGTTATCGACCGCTGGTTCGAAAAAATCAGCGAAGGCCTCACGGAAAAGCAAAAGGCAGACTTGAAGCGCAAATTTTCGCGCATGGATGCTTTGTCAAAGACGGGGCAGGCTATCCGCGCCAAGGCCTTCGACATCTCGGAGCACTTTCGTCAGCACTGGCAAGGAACAGGTTTCAAGGCACAGCTCGTTGCGCCTTCGAAAGCGGCAGCGGTCCGCTTCAAGGAGGTATTGGATGAGATTGGCCACGTCAGCAGCGCGATCATAATCTCGCCCCCCGATGACAATGAGGGCAACGAAGAGGTCGATAAGGAATCAAAAGACCTGGTGCGCGTCTTCTGGTCGAAGATGATGGCGCAATTCAAAACCGAAGAAGAATATAACCGCCAGACAATCGACGCATTCAAGGGTTCGGGTGATCCGGAAATCCTAATCGTGGTGTCAAAGCTCCTGACCGGGTTTGATGCCCCCCGAAATACCGTGCTTTATGTGTGCAAGTCCCTGCGCGAACATAACCTTTTGCAAGCTATTGCGCGTGTCAACCGGCTCTACGAAGAGGACGGCAAAGAGAAACAGTTTGGCTTTATCATCGACTATGAAGGATTGCTGGGGGAGCTCGATCAGGCTCTCACTACATACAGCGCATTTGATGGTTACGAGTCATCCGATCTGACAGGGACTGTCCACGATGTCCGTGAAGAAATTCGGCGTTTGCCCCAGCTTCACGACCAACTTTGGGACTTGTTCAAGCCTGTGAAGAACAAGCGGGATATGGAACAGTTTGAGCAGTTCCTGGCTGACGATGCTATCCGACAGGACTTTTATGGACGACTACGTGCGTTCAGTCGCTGCCTTCATATCTCTCTATCGTCAGACAAGCTGTACGACGTGTTTGATGAGGCAAAAGTCGATAGCATGAAGCGGGACTGGAAGCAGTTTTCCGAGCTGCGGCGGTCCGTACAGCTCAGGTACCAAGAGACTGTGGATGTCAAAGAATTCGAGCCGAAGATTCAAAAGCTCCTTGATGACCATGTAATCGCCACCCCTGCCGAGACTATTATCGAGGTGGTCAACATCAACGACCCTGACGCCTTAAAGGCAGTCGTTGATGAAACTGGCGTATCAGATGCATCCAAGGCCGACCGCATCGCAAGCGCGACCCGCAAGACCGTCACCGAACGAATGGAGGAAGACCCGACCTTCTACCGGCAGTTCTCGGAGCTGCTGGAGGAGACAATTCGGGAGTACCGTGCCAAGCGAATTTCTGAGCGAGACTACCTTAGCAACATTGTCGATCTGGCGAGCAAGGTAGCTCGGAAGGATCGCGGACAAGATGTTCCTGACCCCATCAAAGGCAATGATCACGGACAAGCATTCTTCGGCATTTTGAACAGCAAACTGGCCCGTAATGATGGGGGTGCTTTGCCGCCAGATGAGGTGGCGACGATTGCGCTCAGGATCATCGAAATTATCAAGCAGCATCATATTGTGGATGTGTGGTCCAACGATGTGGCCCAAAACGAAATGCGGAACGCAATTGACGATTACTTCTTTGATGTTTTGCGAGACGAAATGGCACTCGACTTGCCGCTCCATGTGATGGACGAGCTTGAACGTAAGATCATGGATCTGGCGCGGGCTAGATTTCCAGGATGACGAATGAATTTGGTGCCATTGAATATGGCAAGCATCTCATCGACTTTTCGGTTATCCGGCGTGAACGACGCACGCTAGAAATTGCTGTTGAGCCCGATACGTCAGTCATTATCGCTGCTCCGCTCGATGCAACCAAAGCTGATATCGAGGCGAAGGTGAAGAAGCGCGCCGGCTGGATTCGAAAGCAGCAGGCATATTTCGCACAATTCCTTCCGCGAACGCCTGTTCGAAAATACGAGTCAGGTGAGACCCACCTCTACCTTGGACGCCAATATCGACTAAAGGTGCGCTTGGCCGAACATGCGTCAGTTAAGCTCGTTCGTGGCTTCATTCTTGTTGCTTCGCCTTCACCAGATCAGACCGAAATGACCCGCTCTCTTGTGGAGGAGTGGTATCGGAAACGCGCGAAAATCAAGTTTGCTGAGCGCCTAAAAATTTGTCTAGAACGGTTTCCGGAAAAGGCTGCTTTTCAGCCAAAGGAAATCATTGTCCGGAAGCTCAAGCAGCGGTGGGGTTCGATGTCCCCATCTCGTAGGCTACTGCTCAATCGCCGCTTAGTTGAAGCACCGACGGACGCCATTGACTATGTAATCACACATGAACTGTGTCATATTGCGCACCCTAATCATGGCGCAGCGTTTTTCGAGCTTTTTGGGAGTGTCATGTCGGACTGGCCGAAGCGCAAACGAAGGCTTGAGCGCGTAATGGCATAAAAAGAGCCCCGCCATCTCTGGCGGGGCTCCCGTCCAAAAAAATTGGACTGTTCGCTAGGCAGCTTCGCTGTCAGGGGCAGCCAAGCGTTGGCCTTCAAGCCATTTGTTGAACGCGTGCTTATCGATGTAAACACGGCCTCCGATTTTGATCAGAACGGTGTCAAAACCGTTGCGGTTCGCATGGTAAATCCACCACCTGAGCGTATTCTCGGTCACAAACGGCGCCTCTTGGGCGAGCTGCTTCACTGTCCGAAGGTCGGTATAGTCCACCGGCCATTCCTCCATGGGCATATAGAAAAAGCCGAGAAAAGAAAAATCGGACTGATGGCAGCATAACCGACGGCGGCTAAACAGACAATGAAGGACGCCGCGAGGCCGTTCAGTCAGCCATATCGAAGATTTTGTCGTTCATCTTTTCAACCACATCGCGAGTGTGGTCTTCCGATAGGTGCGAGTATCGCTTCACCATCTGAAGCGTTTTGTGTCCTAGCACCTCGGCAATCTCCAACTGGCTTGCGCCGTTCATCGCAAGGTAGCTTGCGGCACTGTGGCGTAGGTCGTGAAAGCGGAAGTCAATGATGCCCGCTTTTTCACGCGCGTTCTCCCATGCTTTTCGAATATCAATCGGGCCTTTCCCGTCGCTGCGCGGGAAAAGGTAATCCGACTTGATCTCGCGCTTCGCGAGATACTTTTCGCGCCACTCTAGGTGCTCTTCCAGAACCCCCTTGAGAAAGCTCACAATAGGCACCTTGCGGGTCTCGCGGTTCTTGGTTTCCCGCAGAACCGCTACCTGGCGCTCAAGATCGAGATCGCGGAGCGTCAATTTCAAAATTTCGTTCTTCCGAGCGCCTGTCGAGAGTGCAAACACGACGACTGCGAAGAGCTGCTTGTTCGGGCTGGCCTTACACGCCGCCAAAACGGCCTTGCGCTCGTCTTCATCGAGGAAGCGAACACGCTCCTTGGTCGCCTTCGTAATCCTGTTCACACCCTCCATCGGATTGGCTGAACCGATCCATCCCCACTTCTGGGCGAACTTGAGCAGTATCTCCAGATTGTCGCGGTAGTGCTTCACCGTCTTGCGCGACTTCGGTTTCGTCGGCTTTTCACCTTCCTCAAGCTGTGCGCGCTGATCGCCCGCGTGTGTCAGCTGGGCAATCTTTTTGCTGATGATCTCATGGGTCAGGAAGGAGAGCGCATACTCGCCGAGCTCTCGCTCCCAGTGGTTCAGGTAGGTGGTTTCCACTCGTTGGCTTGATACGGCTTTATGGGGGAGGATGTCCTCTTTGTATTTTTCGATCACATCACTGAGAGTGCGCTTCTTCGCTTCACTGGCGGTTGACCGAATGTCACCACGGCGCATGCTGAGTTCAGTCTCCTGAGCCCACGCCTTTGCATCTGTGAGCCGCTTAAAAGTACGCTGAACTGGCGGATATCCGTGCATTCGGATCATCACGCGGTAAGTTTGCCCGTTCTTGCCATCTCTCTTTTGAATGGTCGCCATTTACGTATATTTTCCAGTCAGTTAAAATTTATGATATATTCTAACTGCTTATGGGGTGCGGCGCAAAGAAAATTTGGCACAATTTTGGCACAGTAAGCCCCAAAAATTGCCCATAAATCACAACAAGCCGCAGTAACTGAAATTTCATAAACTATTGAAATATATACTGTTGATTGTTGGAGGTTGTTGAGAATTTTGCAGTTCTTAAATCTCATAACCTGAAGGTCGTTGGTTCAAATCCAACCCCCGCAACCAACACCATAAAACACCTCAAAACACCAACCTCATGCACCGGCGCCACCGTGGCCGCCCACAAGCCAACAATCTGCGAAAAAACAAGCCAAGACTAAGCTCTGCGGAAAATTTCGACAGCAAGTGGCATTAAGTAGAACTTGTCAGCGGAGATCCGATTTCCGGTTCACGTTCCGCAGGCCCAGCCCGTTGCCGTCCACCGCCCGCGCGCCACTGGCGTCTATCCAGGACCGGACCGAGCGGTGCCCGGCTTTGATATGCCTGTTGAGCGCGGACGCCAGGGTCACCGGCCACAGGCCGATCAGCCACTGATCGGCAATGAATGATGGGCCGGGATCGAGTCTGGCGCAAAGATCGGCGGGGAGGGGCATTGTGTCGACCGGTACGGTCAGCACCGCATCGAATCCATGGGCCTTGGCATGGGCCAACGCGGCGTTCAGGCCGCCCAGCGGGCCCAGATCGGGCTGCGGCATATCGGGCAGGCTGGTCCAGGCCCGCCATTCGCGTCCGCAAATGACGATATCGGCGGTTTGTGGGCGCAGCGCTGCGTGGACGTGATCGATCAGCGGCACGCCATCGACCAGCGCGGCAGCCTTGTCCGATCCGAAGCGGCGCGACTTTCCGCCGCCGATGATCGCACCCAGCACGGTCATGGCGATCTATCCTGCAAAACCCCTGCTATCCTTCTATAGCGAACTCTCCGACGGCGCCGACGGCAGCGAGATGCGCAGATAGGTCAGGCGCGGCCTGCGCCACGGCCTCTCCGATCAGGATCAGCGTGGGCCGGTCCGCTGCGAAACCTCGCGCCACCAAAGGTAGCAGGTCCAGCCTTGTGTGCAATTGCTGTTCGGCGGGCAGCGATGCATCGCAGGCGATCAGCGCGGGGGTCGAACCGGCCAGCCCCGCCGCGATCAGCCTTGCGCTCAGCTCCGGCGCGGCCTCCCTGCCCATATAGACCGCCAGCGTCGACGCGGGATCGGCCAGCGCCTGCCAGTCAAGGTCGAGCGCCTGACCATTGCGGCTGTGCGCGGTGACGAATTGCACCCGCCGCGCCGTGCCGCGCAGCGACAGCGACAGACCCGCCGATGCGGCGACCGCGCTGGCAGCGGTAATGCCGGGGCACACGCGCACCTTTGCGCCCACGGCCCGCAGCGCCGCGATTTCTTCTGCCGCGCGGGCAAAGATCGCCGGATCGCCGCCCTTCAGCCGCACCACGCGCCTGCCTTCCAGCGCGGCACCGACCAGCATCTCGTCGATCGTGCGCTGGTCTTTCGAATGGCGGCCCGACCGTTTGCCGACGGGGACGCGTTCGACATGGTCGGGGATCAGGTCCAGCACGCCCGTGCCGACCAGCGCGTCATAGAACACGATGTCGCATGCATTCAAAAGCCGCTCCGCCTTGCGCGTCAGCAGGTCGGGATCGCCGGGGCCTGCGCCCACCAGCCAGACTTCGCCTGGCGCGATCAGCTCGCTTCCTCTCATGACCGCGGTCATGCCTCACCGACCTGCAAATGGATGTCGCGCCCCTCCAGCCGGACGGGGAACACCGGCACGCTGCCTTCGTCGGCCCCCTGCGCGAGCCCGGTTTCAAGGCTGAGCACCCAGCTGTGCAGCGGACAGGTGACGCAGTTGCCGTGGACGATGCCTTGGCTGAGCGGTCCGTCGCGGTGGGGGCATTTGTCCTCCATTGCGAAGATGCGGTCATCCTGGGTCCGAAAGACCGCGATGGTGGTGCCATCGGTCTTCACGCAGCGCGCACCTTGGCGCGGAATGTCATCCACCGTGCCGACGCGGACCCAGCGCGCGGCATCGGATGCGACTTTCATGACGGCGTTCATTCGGCAGGCTCCATGCTGGTGGAAAGTCCGGGCGACGACAGGTCCGCCATCGGCTTGAACTCGTGCTTGTCCTTGCCCGACACGCGTTCGGACCACGGATCGGTCTGCGCGAATTGCTGCGAGAATACGAAGCGATCGTAATAGGCGCGGCGGGTTTCCGGATTGTCGAGGATCTGCTCGCGGATCGTGTCGTGCCCGACGCGGTCGGCCCATTTATAGATGCGTTCGAGGTAAAAGCCCTGCTCGCGGTACATCTGCATCATGGCGGCGGTGACTTCCATCACCTCCTCCTCGCTTTCCAGCGTGGCCAGCTTGGTGGTACCCTGAATATGGATGCCCGCCGCGCCCGCGTAATGCAGTTCATAGCCGCTATCGACGCAGACCACGCCGATGTCCTTGCAGGTCGCCTCGGCGCAATTGCGGGGGCAGCCCGATACGGCCAGCTTCACCTTGTGCGGCGTCCACGAACCCCAGAGGAATTTTTCCAGCGCGACGCCAAGGCCGGTCGAATCCTGCGTGCCCATGCGGCACCAGTTCGTGCCGACGCACGTTTTCACCGTGCGCAGCGATTTGCCATAGGCGTGGCCCGAAACCATGCCCGCCTTGTTCAGGTCGGCCCAGACGCCGGGCAGGTCTTCCTTCTTCACGCCCAGCAGGTCGATGCGCTGGCCGCCCGTTACGTGGACGGTAGGGATGTCGAACTTGTCGACCACATCGGCGATGGCGCGCAATTCGTCGGAATTGGTCATGCCGCCCCACATGCGCGGGATTACCGAATAGGTGCCGTCCTTCTGGATATTGGCGTGGACGCGTTCATTGATAAAACGGCTCTGGTTGTCGTCGACATATTCGCCGGGCCAGTCGGCCAGCAAATAATAGTTGAGCGCCGGACGGCACTTGGCGCACCCGCCGCTGGTCGTCCATTCCAGTTCCTGCATCACGGCGGGAATGCTCTTGAGCCCATTTGCCTTGATAAGGCGGCGCACGTCGCCATGGGGAAGGTGGGTGCAGCCGCACATCGGCTTGGGGGCCGAGGCGTCGAAACCGTCGCCAAGGGTCAGCGCCATCAGGCTTTCGACCAGATTGGTGCAGGTGCCGCAGGAGGCGCTAGCCTTGGTATGGGCGCGCACCTCATCCAGCGTGGTCAGCCCCTTGTCCTTGATCGCACCGGTGATAGCCCCCTTGCAGATACCGTTGCAGCCGCAGATCTCCGCGTCGTCCGCAAGGTTGGCGACCGCTGCAAGGGGGTCAGAATTTCCCGCGTTCTGGAACGCCTGTCCGAAGATCAGCGTCTCGCGAATGTCGCGGACATCCTCGCCCTTGCGCAGCAGTTCGTTGTACCATCCGCCATCGGCCACATCGCCATAGAGCACCGCGCCGATCACGCGGTCTTCCTTGATCAGAACCCGCTTGTATGTGCCGCGCGCGGCATCGCGCAGGACCACTTCCTCGCGGTCGTCGCCTTCCGCGAAATCGCCCACGGAATAGAGGTTCACACCGGTGACCTTCAGCTTGGTCGGGGTTTCGGCATGGACGTAATCGTCGATCGGCGCATCGGCGAGCCTTGCCGCCAGAATCTTCGCCATGGTGTATAGCGGCGCGACAAGGCCATAGACGCGCCCATCGACCTCGACGCATTCGCCGATGGCGCTGATGGCGGGATCGCTGGTGGTCAGCTGCGCGTCGCAGACGATGCCGCGATTGACTTCAAGACCCGCTTGTTGCGCCAGCGAGGTGCTGGGCCGGATGCCGACAGCCATGACGACGATGTCGGTATCGATCAGCGTGCCGTCTTCCAGCTCGACGCCGGTGACGCAGTCGTCGCCATGGATCTTTTTCGTATTCGCCTGGCATAATACGCCAATGCCGCGGGCGCGCAGGTCTTCCTGCAGCAGGAATCCGGCGGATTGGTCCAGCTGGCGCTCCATCAATGTGGGCATCAGGTGCAGCACGGTCACCTTCATGCCCCGCATCTTCAGTCCGGCGGCAGCTTCAAGGCCCAGCAATCCTCCGCCGATGACGACGGCGCGGCCGCTGCGCTTTTTGGTGGCTGCCAGCATTGCCTCGACATCGTCCAGATCGCGATAGGCCATGACGCCCTTTAGATCATGGCCGGGGACGGGGATGATGAAGGGGTTGGAACCGGTGGCGATGACCAGCCGGTCATATTCCGCCGTGATGCCATTGGCCGAAGTCACCGTCTTTGCAGCGCGGTCGATTTCGGTGACCCGCGCGCCGCGATGCAGCGTGACGCCGTGGGTTTCGTACCACGCGTCGTCATGGATGACGATCTCGTCGAACGATTTCTCGCCCGACAGAACCGGCGACAGCATGATGCGGTCGTAATTCACGCGCGGTTCGGCGTTGAAGATGGTGACGTCATAGCGACCCGGCGCCTGCTCGAAGAGATGTTCGAGCATGCGGCCCGGGGCCATGCCGTTTCCGACGATTACCAGTTTTTCGGTTGCCATGTCGGCTCTCCGTGTTCGGCAGCGGTCAGGCTGCGGGTTGCTGGGAAGCAGGAACACGGAAGGAAGCATTGGCCGACCGCGTTCCCCGATCAGCCGGATGTCCGGTTGATCGACCGCGCAGCGCCATTGCTGCTGTTTACAGATTGGATCTGGATGATGACATTTCCGCCTCGGCGCGGAGGACGGCCCGGAATGACCGGATCGCCTGTCATCAATGCATTATTATTACCGCGATTCGGCTTTTGCTGCAATGCAAAAAGGACGGCGGGCGCAAGCGCCGGTAATTGCGGGGATTTCGGGTCAGGCGGTGCTGGCTGCGGCTTCTTCCTCCACCATGCGGGCGATCAGCGGGCGGCACGATCCGCAATTGCTGCCCGCGCCGGTCTTGTCGGCAATCTCGTTCAGCTTGCAGCACCCCTGCCGGATGGCATCGCGCACCGTGGTTTCGCCAACGTCAAGGCACAGGCACACCAGTTTCCCGCGATCGGGCGCGGGCTGCGCCGGGCGGCCCGCCAGCAATTCGATGGCGCTGGCATCCTCGCTTACGAACTGGCGCGCGATCCAGTCGCGGTCGGGCAGTGTGCCGCTGCGGGTGAGGTAGAGCACCGCAGCCAGAACGCCATCATCGCCGCGTACGACGATGCGGGTCATGCCATGGGCCTTGTCCGCAACTTCCGACCGGATGCCACCGGGCAGCAGCGCATCGATATCGACCGCGCCCATGCCCGCCAGCTCGGTCAGCCAGCCCCCTTCGACGCGGGCCAAAGCCCAGAACAGGCTGTCGGGGCGCACGGCATCGCGCGTGACCAGAAAGCCGCGCCAGTCGGGGGTAACGGGGGCGATGCGGGCCGCGACATTCTTGAACCCCGGCTGGCCCGACACCGGATCGACCGCCGGATGAACCAGCATGCCCGTCCGCCCGCTGCCGGTCAGGTCGGTCCAGTGCATCGGCACAAAAATCTCGCCCTTGCGCTGCCCGTCCGTCACCGCCACGCGAAAGGCGGCGTGACCCCATGGCGTCGAAACCCGCGCGAAACCGCCATCGGTCAGCCCGTATGCCTGCGCGTCCTGCGGCGCGATTTCGACCAATGGTTCGCGGCGGTGGATCGACAGTTTCGGGCTTAGACCCGTGCGCGTCATCGTGTGCCACTGATCGCGATAGCGTCCGGTGTTCAGCCGCAAAGGGAAATCGGGATCGACGGGGGGCTGGGCGGGGGTGTGAACCGCGACGATGCGCGCCCTGCTATCGGCATGGGCAAAACGCGCCGCCGTCGGATGCTCGCCGCCCCAGCGGAAAGGTTCCATCGCATCGTAATCCGCGCGGCTGCAACCGGCCCAACGCGTCAGGTCGAGCAGCCTGCCGTGCTTCTTGCTCAACCGCGTCATTGCCGCATATTCGGCAAAGATATCAGCCGGATGGTCAAAGGCAAAGGCCGCGCCATGGCCCAGCCGCTGCGCAACGTCGCTTATGATCCGCCAATCGGCCCGCGCTTCGCCCGGCGGGGGCAGGATCGGGCGCTGGCGGCTGATGCGGCGTTCGGAATTGGTAACCGTGCCGTCCTTCTCGCCCCAGCCCATGGCGGGCAGGCGGATATGGGCGAATTGGGCGGTATCGGTTTCGGCCATCACTTCGGACACGACCAGCGTTTCGCACCGTGACAGCGCCTCGCGCACAAAGCCCGCGTCAGGCATGGAAACGGCGGGATTGGTGCCCATCACCCACAGGAATTTGATGCGGCCGTCATGCACGGCGCGAAACATCTCCACCGCCTTTTGGCCCGGTCCGGTGCACAGGTTCGGCGCGTTCCAGAACGCGGCGACCGATGCCCGCTCGTCCGCGTCGAACCCCAGATGGCAGGCCAGCATATTGGCAAGCCCGCCCACTTCGCGCCCGCCCATCGCATTGGGCTGGCCCGTCATGCTGAACGGCCCGCTGCCCGCGCAATTGATCCGGCCCGTCGCCAGATGCAGGTTGATGATCGCATTGCCCTTGTCCGTCCCGCAGACGGACTGGTTCGCGCCCTGGCTGAACAGGGTCACCATGCGCGGATGGGCGGCGACCAGATCGCAAAGCTGCGCGAAACAGGCGTCGTCGATTCCGTGTGCCTGCGTTTTCAGCGCATCGATGTAACCGTCGGGCCTGACGCAATGTTCGGCCATATAGGCTTCGTCCAGCGCCCCGCGTGTCCGCATCGCGGCCAGCAGCGCATTGAACAGCGCGACATCGCCATCGGGCGCGACCGCAACGTGCAGATCGGCCCGCTCGGCGGTTTCGGTGCGGCGCGGATCGATCACCACCAGCGTTGTGCCACGCTCTTCCCGCGCCTTTTCGATCCGCTGCCAGATGACGGGATGGCACCATGCGGTGTTCGAACCGACCAACAGGACCAGATCGGCCTGTTCAAGATCGGTATAGCTGCACGGCACCACATCCTCGCCAAAGGCGCGGTTATGCGCGGCGACGGCGCTTGCCATGCACAGCCGTGAATTGGTGTCGATATTCGCCGTCCCGACAAAGCCCTTCAGCAGCTTGTTGGCGACGTAGTAATCCTCTGTCAGCAGCTGGCCCGACACGTAGAATGCCACGCTGTCGGGGCCATGTTCGGCGATCGTGTCGCGCATCTTCTGCGCCACAAGGTCGAGCGCGTCGTCCCAATCGGCTCGCGCATCGCCGATCATCGGGTACAGCAGCCGGCCCTCCAGCCCGACGGTTTCGCTCAGCCATGTGCCCTTGGAACACAGGCGGCCATGGTTGGCGGGGTGGTCGGGATCGCCCTTCACCTCGATGCTGCGCGGGCCGGTGACGCGCGCGGCAATGCCGCAGCCGACACCGCAATAGGCGCAGGTGGTGCGTAATTCGGACATTGTCACGCCAACCTTTCCGTCATGCGCACGCAAAAAAGCCGCCACGATCCTGCGCCCATGGGGCAGGTTCGGGCGGCGCCTTTGCCACGCGAGTTGCGATATCGGGTCGATGCCTTGCGATTGCGGAATCCATCCATGGATTCCCCGGCATCGACCCTGCATTATAACGCGATTTATTGCACTGCGGCAAGACTCTCCTGCCCCTAGAAGCCGAAGCTGGCCTGCAGCCAGAATTTCTCGGTATCGGTGCCGAATTCATCGGCCTTGTAATTGGCGTATTTCGCCAGCAGGCCGATCTTGCCTATCTTGAACGCCAATGCCGCGTCCCACTCGCTGCCGTAATCCATGCCGCCGACATCGCTGTCGAACTGGTGATAGGTGACGCTGGCGTTCAGCCCCTTCATCATCGCCACATCGCCCGCCTTGATGCTGGCGGTGCCGTAATAGTCCTGCAGACCGTTCGCGGGGGTCGTCAGGAACAGATCGGCAAAGCCGTTGAACTTGTGGAGCGTCGCCAGCGGGGTCTGGAACGCGGCGATGCCATCGTCGCTGCCCAGCAATTCATAGCCGCCGGTCAGGCCGACGGGGCCAATCGCAAAGCCCGCCTCGCCATTGATGAAATCGGCGGAATAGGACACCGGATTGTCGCCATAATCGCTCTGACGCGCATAGCTGGCGGCATAGTTGATCTTGAAGCTCTCGCCGATCGGCATCGCGCCCGCCGCCCGCAGGCCATAGCTCTGGCTGGAGAAGGGGAGGCGCAGGGGCTTCTCGTCGTCAAAGTCGAGCAGATAGGCGAATGCCTTGATCTGCGCGAATTTCACATCGATCCCGCCATTCAGCAGGATCATGTCGCCATCGAAATGCGCATTGGGGCTGTCGACGCCGAAAATCGTGCGCTGCGAAATCGCATAGGTGGCGTCCAGCGCGACCGGCCCGATTTTACCCTGTCCGCGCACGGCATCGAAGGTCTGTTCATTTTGCCGCCAGCCGACATTGCCGACAAAACGGTGATCGTCGAGAGCGATCCGCTGGCGGCCCAGCGTGACGGTGGCGGCCTTGCTCTTGTACCCGATCTGCAAGCGGTTCAGCTCGACATTCTCGGGGTCGGGGATCACCGAATAGGGTTCGATGCCATTGCCGGGAATAGTATCGTTGTAATCGTCGACGATGGCCATTGTCGCTTCCATTTCGCCCAGCGCAAAGAACCCGTGGCTGACGAGTTCGATGCCCGAGCGCATGCGAAAGGTCAGCGCATCGGCATCGTCGGCGGCGGTGTCAGGCTGGCTGACGGTTTCGTAACGCAGCGTGCCATCGACGATCACGTCCAGTGTGGTCGCATCGGCAATCTCGATCGGGCCGGACGACTGCGCAAATGCGGGCGCGGCGATGCCGGCGGCTGATGCGGCGCAAAGCAGAGCAATTTTCTTCATCAAACATGACCTCCCTGCCGGACGCATGGGGGGCGTCCGGTGTCCGTGAACGAAGGGCAGGCTTCATCGCCCGCCAATGTGGCTGGAAAGGCAGGCCCCCTCATCATCGGGCCTGCGGTGTAAATCACTGCCGCGCCGGGCATCCTTGCCCGTGTCGCGCGCCCTGCGTCATCCTCTCATACGCGGGGAATGGCCCGGCCGGATGTTTCCGGTCCGGGCGAAACGGTCAGGCCGCCTTGGCCGAGGGACCGTGATCATATTCGGCCAGGAAGTGCAGCACCTCTTGCCGGTATTGGTAGAATTTCGGATCCTCCAGCAGCGCCTTGCGGTCGCGCGGGCGGGGCAGGTCGACCTTCAGCACCTTGCCGATGGTGGCGCGTGGCCCGTTGGTCATCATCACCACGCGATCGGCCAGCAGGATCGCCTCGTCCACGTCATGCGTCACCATGATCGCGGTAACTTTGGTGCGGTTCCACACTTCGACCAGCACGTCCTGCAGGTCCCAGCGGGTCAGGCTGTCGAGCATGCCGAAGGGTTCGTCGAGCAGCAGCAGGCGCGGGGACAGCGCAAAGGCACGCGCAATGCCGACACGCTGGCGCATTCCATTCGACATTTCCGCCGCCATCTTGTCCCTGGCATCGGCCAGTCCCACTCGGTCGAGGTAATAATCGACGATATCGCGGCGTTCGCTGCGCTGTGCATGCGGATAGACCCGCTCCACGCCCAGCGCCACGTTCTGCCGTGCGGTCAGCCATGGCATCAGGCTGGGGGCCTGAAACACCACCGCCTTGTCCGGCCCCGCCGCGCTGATCTCGCGATTGTCGAGGACGATGCCGCCCTTCGAAATCTCGTTCAGCCCCGCCGCCATGGTCAGCACGGTCGATTTGCCGCAGCCCGAATGGCCGATCAGCGACACGAACTCGCCCTTGTCCATGATCAGGTTGAAATCCTCGACCACGGTCAGCGGGCCTTTGGGCGTCGGGTACACCTTGTCGAGCTTGAAGAATTCCAGATAGCGGTTCTCGACCGCGCTGTGCCCCGCCTCGCGATAGGCCTGCGGGGGAGGGGCGAGGTCGAGCGGGATCACGCCGGGCAATTCGGTCGCGCTTTCGCCCACGCTGGAGGCCGCATCGTTCAGATTGGCGAGATAGTTGACGATCTTGCCGCGCAGGCTCTTGTAATGATCGTCGTCGTTCATCGCCTCGCGCTCGCGCGGGCGGTCGATATCGACGTCGAAGATCCGGCCGATCGTCGCGGCAGGCGCGGGAGAGAGGACCGCCACGCGATCGGCCAGAAGCAGGGCCTCGTCCACATCGTTGGTGACGAGGATGATGGTGCGCTTTTCCTCTTCGCGGATACGCTCGATCTCGTCCTGCAATTTCGCGCGGGTCAGGGCATCGAGCGCCGACAAGGGCTCGTCCAGCAGCAGGATTTCCGGCTCCATCGCCAGCGCACGGGCGACCGAAACGCGCTGGCGCATCCCCCCCGACAATTGCGCGGGCTTGCGATCCATCGCATGGCCCAGACCGACCAGCTCGACCTTTTGCTTCACAAGGGCTGCGCGCTCGGCCTTGGACCGGTCCTTGTGCACGGCATCCACCGCCAGCGCGACATTCTGCTGCACACTCAGCCACGGAAACAGAGAGTAGGACTGGAACACCAGCCCGCGGTCGCGGTCCGGACCGTCGACGGGCTTGCCGCGCAGCAGAACCTCGCCGCCATCGGCCTCTACCAGACCGGCGATCGTGCTGATCAGCGTGGTCTTGCCCGCGCCCGAAAAGCCGAGGATCGCGATGAACTCGCCCTCTTCGACGTCAAGGTCGATGCCGCCCAGAACCTCGGTCGTCCCGCCGGTTTTACCCGTATAGCTCTTGGTCACGTTCTTCAGGGAAAGGATCGGCTGCATGTCCTGTCCTCCTTGTTTGCCGCGCAGGCTCAGATCTTGTGGTTCTTGGAAACGAGCGACTGCAGCGCCATCATGATCCGGTCGAGACCAAAGCCGATGAAGCCGATCACCACCACCGCGAACATGATGCGGGCCAGCGATTGCGACGATCCGTTCTGGAATTCATCCCACACGAATTTGCCAAGGCCGGGGTTCTGCGCCAGCATTTCCGCCGCGATCAGCACCATCCAGCCCACGCCCAGCGACAGGCGCATACCGGTGAAGATATAGGGCAGCGAGGCAGGCAGGACGAGGCGGGTGAGCTTTGCAAACCAGCCCAGTTTCAGCACGCGGCCCACGTTCAGCAAATCCTTGTCGATGCTGGCCGTGCCCACGGCGGTATTGATCAGCGTGGGCCACAGCGAGCAGAGCATCACCACCAGCGCGGAGATGACGAAGGCCTTGGCCAGCAGCGGATCGGCGCTGGTGATGGTGGCCGAAATCACCATGGTCACGATGGGAAGCCATGCCAGCGGGCTGACCGGCTTCATGATCTGGATCAGCGGGTTGATCGCCGCGTTGAACAGGGGCGACAGGCCCGCCGCCAGCCCCAGCGGCACCGCGACCAGCGTGGCAAGGCCAAAGCCCAGCGCCACGGTTTTCAGCGAGGTGAAGATCTGGTCCAGAAATGTGGGCGGCCCCGCATATTCGAAATTGCGCACTGCCGCCGGATTGCCCGCTGACAAGGCCTCCGCGTTGCGGGCATCCTGATCGGCATAGAATTGCGCTTCGGTCGCCTTGGCGGCTTGCCATTCCTCGAACAGGCTGACGCCTTGTTCGGCCACCTCGACCGGGCCGGGCAGCGCGCCCAGAGAGGTATCGACTTGCGGGGCCAGCGCCGCCCACAGGCCCAGAAAGGCCAGAATGCCCAGAACCGGCGCGATGATGGTCTGACCCCATTTCGCCATGATCCCCGCCAGCGGCGAAGCGGATTGCTTCGCTGCCTGCGCCTTGGGGGCAGCGGGCGCCGCGACCGGCGCCGTTTTTGCCGTCTGGTCGGGCATGTTCGCATCATTCACGGATTCGAACTCGTCTGCAAATACGGTCGCCATCTGATCGCTCCTGTTCGCGGTCATATCGGTGTCTTGATCGGAATTACTGGCTGCTCACGCCCGATGCAGTGACCCGCTGGCCCTGCTTCAGGCCGATGGGAAACTTCGCCAGATAGGCGTTGGGCGCGGAACCGTCGAAAGTGATGCTGTCGATAAAGCCTGCCTGTTCGCCCTTGAAACCGTCGGTTTCGGGCACGGCATCGGCGGGGATCACGCCATCGTCGACCAGCTTTTGCGCAGCGGCAAGATAGAGGTCGGGGCGGTACACGGCCTTGGCCTGTGCGATATACCAGTCGTCGGGATGATCGACGGGGATCTGGCCCCAGCGGCGCATCTGCGTCAGATACCAGACGGCATCCGAGTAATAGGGATAGCCTGCATATTTATCGAAGAAGATGTTGAAGCCCATGGCATCGCGGGTGTCGCCCTTTTCGAATGTGAACTTGCCCGTCATCGATGCGGCAATGACTTCTTCGTCCGCACCCACGTAATTGGGCTGCGACAGGATCTTCACCGCTTCGGCCCGGTTCGCGCCATTGTCGGCGTCCAGCCATTGCTGCGCCTTGATGATGGCGCGCAGCATGGCGGCGGTGGTGGCGGGGTATTTTTCGGCAAAATCCTTGCGGATCGAAAAGACCTTTTCGGGATTGTCGTGCCAGATTTCGTCGTCGGTGATGACGGGAACGCCAATGCCCTTTTGCACAGCGGCCTGGTTCCACGGCTCGCCCACGCAATATCCTTCGATGGTGCCGGCTTCCAGCGTGGCGGGCATTTGCGGGGGCGGGGTGACCGACAGTTTCACATCGGCATCGACCGTGCCCGACACATCGCCGTCGGTGTAATAACCCGGGTTCAGCCCGCCTGCCGCCAGCCAGTAACGCAGTTCGTAGTTATGGGTGGAAACGGGGAAGACCATGCCCATGTTGAACGGCTTGCCCTGCGCGGCATAGCTGTCGACCACCGGCTTCAGCGCCGATGCGCTGATCGGGTGTTTGATCTTGCCGCCTTCAACGGGAAGCGTCGGCTTGATCGCGGCCCATGTCTTGTTCGACAGGGTGATCGCATTGCCGTTGAGGTCGAGCGAGATCGGCGCGATCAGATCGGCCTTGGTGCCATAGCCGATGGTCGCGGCAATCGGCTGGCCCGCCAGCATATGCGCGCCGTCGAGCTGCCCGCCGATCACCCCGTCGAGCAGGACCTTCCAGTTCGCCTGCGGTTCAAGCTCTACGTTCAGGCCTTCTTCGGCAAAGAAGCCCTTTTCCTTCGCAATGGCGAGCGGGGCCATGTCGGTCAGCTTGATGAAGCCCAGCTTCAGGTTCGGCTTTTCCGGCTGCCCGTCGACCGATGCGGCCACGACCGCGTCGCTGGCGCCATTATCGCCGCCGCCGCCGCACCCCGCCAGCGCGACCGATGCCAGCATCGCCGCCATCACAGAGCGCCGGTTGAAACCCGAAATCTTTCCATCACGTCCGAACATCGCCAATCGATCCCTCTGTCGTCGGACAACGCAAAAAAGCCGCCTCGAAACATCCCCACAGGGAAGGTTCGGGCGGCGACGTTGCCACGCAATTTCGTAAGTGCAGCGCGGTTCGCTGGGTCACCCGTCCGTGGGCGGCGATCCGTGCGCTGTGCCTTTGTCCTAACCGATTCGCGGCAGATGCGTAAAGCGGTTTTTGCACTGCACCATGAAATTTCGTTCAGTTCTGGCTGGCCAGATATTCCTCAAGTTTCTCTGGATCAAAGGTTTTGCCATCGAAAAATGCGTCGGGTTCCATGACCAACCGGCCTTGCTCCGTCCCCGCGCCGATGGTGCCCCTGACTGCGCCTTCGACCTTGCTGCTTGCGCCGGGAAGCGGCGAATCGGCGCCGCGCAAGGCGCTGCGATAGATATCGGGCCGGAACACGCGCGCGGCCTTTGCCGCATCGCCCGCGTCGAACGCCATGCCGTCCCAGCGGACCATCTGGGTATAGAGCCATTGCGCCTGGCTGATCCACGGGAAGTTCGCGGCCTCGCGGTACTGGAACATGAAGTCCGAATAATGCACCGGCGCGCCATCCTGACGCAGCACCAGACGGTCGGAAATGGCGGCAAGGATCAGCTTGGGATCGGATGCCAGATATTCGGGCCGCGCCAGCAATTCGGCGCTGGCCTCCCAATGGGCGGGATCGGTGAAATGTTCGCCCGCACACCGCATCGCCCGGATCAGCCGTTCGACCGCGTCGCGCCGCTCTTCCAGCACGTTTTCGCGCATGGCGAGCACTTTTTCGACACCGCGGCGCCAGATTTGCGCCGTCGCCAGTACGATGCGGCCTACCCCGCGGTCCACCGCGACCGAATTCCACGGCTCGCCCACGCATGTTCCGTCGATCTCTCCGCCTGCCAGCGCATCGGCGGTGAAGGGTGGGGCGACGGTCACGATTTCTACATCGGAATCGGGCCGGATGCCGCAGCCCGCCAGCCAGTAACGCAGCATGTAATTATGGCTGGAATAGCGATGCACCACGCCAAAGCGGATCGGCCTGCCCGCCGCGCTCCGCCGCAGCGCTTCCTCACGCAGTCGCGCGCCCAAGACCTTGGGATCGCTTAATTTATCGGATTCGTCCGGTATCAGAATATCGGCCAGCTCGTTCGATAATGTGACCGCATTGCCGTTGAGGCCCAGCACGAAAGGCGCGGCCAGCGGCTGGGCGGGGCGGCCCCGTCCCAGTGTGGTCGCAATCGCCAGCGGGGCCAGCATATGGGCGACATCGCTATGCCCGTATAACAGCCGGTCCAGCACCGTCGCCCAGCTGACATCGCGCACAAAGCGCAGGTTCAGCCCTTCCTCTTCGGCGAAACCCGCCTCTTGCGCGATGATCGGCAGGCACGCATCGACCAGCGGCAAAAAGCCGACATTCAGTTCCTCGGTCACAGGGCGGCCCCCGTCTGCATCTCCATCCCCCGCTTCATTCGCGCATCAGATCATGGGCGGTGACAAGCGCCTCGGCAATATCGGCGATCCGCTTGGATGACGACATCGCCTTTCGTCGCAATTCGGCATAGGCCTCGGGCTCGGTAATGCCGCGCGTGTCCATCAATATGCGTTTCGCCTTGTCGATATTGGCGCGTTCGGCCAGCTTGCTGTTCGCCTCGTCCAGATCGGATTGCAGGCGGGCAAAGGCGTTGAACCGGCGCACCGCCATTTCGATCAGCGGGCGGATGCGATTGGCGGCAAGCCCGTCGACGACATAGGCCGATACGCCCGCATCGATGCTGGCCGCGATGGCATCGTCGTCCGACTGGTCGACGAACATGGCGATGGGGCGCGACAGCGCGCGGCTGACCGCGAAATATTCTTCCAGCACGTCGCGCGACGGATTGCCCAGATCCATCAGCACGATTTCGGGATCGATCTCGGCCATGCGGGCCAGCAGGCCGTGACGACTGGTGATCACCGAAATCTGGCAATCGGGAAGTTGCGACAGGCCTTCTTCGATAATCGATGCGCGCGAGGCGCTTTCGTCGATGATGGCGATCCGCATGCGCCCTCTACTGCATCGCAGCATGGACAGAGGCAAGCGATTTGCATCGCCCCGCCCGATTTGCAACGCGACGATTGAACCCAGGGTCTAGCTGTCAGACAATGCTGCCACGCGTGCGGCATCGCGCAAGGCACAGGGCGATAAGAAGCGCATAGGAAACCCAGAAAATCGCCAAGAGAGGGGCCGCATTGCCGATCAGCAGCCTGCCAGCGAAGCTAAGTGCAAGCGCGACCGGGGCGCCGATCACCACGCCGTTCCACAATGCCCTCAGCTTCGGTTCGTCAAACCCGCGGCGGCGCCGTTTGCCCAGCCAGATATAGGTGCCTGTCGCGCAAACCGCCGTCAGCGCCGCGCCGAACAGCGCATAGGCGATCTTGACCCAGATTCCGCCAAAGGTGCCGAAATGCAGCTGATAGGTCGATGCGGCGGCCTGCTGGCCCCAGTCGCCATCGGACAGGCCCGCCGTGCCGGTGAATTTCCCGCTGGCGTCGAAGCTGTAATATTCGCCGAAGATCAGCCGTTTATCGTGCAGCCCCACGATCTGAATATGCTGACCGCGCGTCAGCGGATCGTGCAGGATCGCATAGCTGGGTTCGACCTGCGGGTAGTGGCTGGCCATATAGCGCAAGGCCGCCGCGACATCGGGCGCAGGGGCAGGCGCATCGTCGCCCACCGGTTCTCCGCCGAATATGGGTTCGTAAACTGCCCCGACATCGCCGCCGTAATCATTGGCCGCAATGCCATAGGCCGTGACCGTCGCCAGTCCTATCAATGCTCCGGTCAGTGCGATGGCGATGCCGAACGGCAGTGTCCACACGCTCAGCCGGTTATGCCAGTCAGCCAGCGCCACGCCGCCCGGACTACGCGCGCGTAGGCGGAACGCATCGCGGAATATGCGCGGCAGGGCGACCACGCCCGACAGCGACAATGCCAGCATCATCACGCCCAGAATGCCGACGATGGTGATGCCGACCAGCGCGGGCAGGTTCAGCGTGTAATGCAGCGCGACGAGGAAGTCGGACCATGCGATTTCCTCGGGCATGGCGATATTGCCGTCGATATCCAGATGCCACGCATCGTTATCGGTGGTGATCGTTGTGCGGGGCAGATCGTCGACCGGCATATGCACGTAAAGATGCGTCGTCGGCGCATCGCCCGATGGCTGCTTCAGCGCATGTTCGACACCGTTCTGCACCGCTTCGGGCGCAATTGCGGTCATTTCAGGCGCGTTAGGCTGCTCGATACGCTGTAATTCGGCATAGAACACCGCGATCGTGCCCGTCAGCGAGACGAGATAGAGCAAGGCCCCCGCGATCAGCCCGGTGGCGGCGTGGGCGGAAAGGGCGCGTTTGACCGTGCCCGCTTCGATTGTCCGGCTCATACCATGATTCCTGTCAGAACGGGGGGCAGGACGGCCAGCAGGCTGCACGCGATCATCGCGAACTGCCGCTTGCGGCTGGCTGTCATCAGCAGCGCATAGGCAAGGATCGTCCACGCCAGCGGCGCCGCAAACAGCGCCAGCACCGACGCATTGCCCTCTGCCGTGCCGCACAGCAGCGCGATCCAGCGCATGCCAAGCGCGATGGCGATGGACGCCGCCATCGACAACACCGCCACCAGCAGGAAGGTCAGCACTCGCCCGCCAAGGCGCAAGGGCTCGTCACCCTGCGGCAGCATGCCCGCGCGCCGATCGGACGCGCGCCGCGCATTGGTCGCGGGCGGTGCAGCGGTCAGGCCCGCCCATGCCAGCAAGGCGCACGCCGCGCCCATCGCCCATAGCGAAGCGACCGCAATGCCCCACGCGCCCGCCGCAGCCGCGCCGCAGATCACGGCAGCGGCAAGCGATGCCCAGCCCGCCAGATTGGGCAAGGTGGCCCGCCGGGGCCGCCCCCATGACCAGCGCAGCATGACAACGCCGAGGACCGCCAGCGCACTGCCGGTCAGCAGCGGGGCATCGCCGCCCATCAGAACCGATAGCTCAGCGTGCCATACACATTGCGTTCGCTTCCCATGAAGCAATCGCCCCGAGCAAGGCAGGCGGAATAATAGTCCTTGCCCAGCAGGTTGGTGGCGTTCAGCGCAAGGCTCCAGCTTTCCCAGCTGACTTCGGCGACCGCGTCGACCAGTGTGAAGGCAGGCGTGGTCAGCCCGTCGGGGAAGGCCGCGCCGTATGATTTGTTCTTGCCCACATGGCGTACGCCCGCGCCGATCCGCGCGCCGGTGCTGTCCGACAGGGCGAAATCCTTCATCGCCCATAGCGAGGCATTGAACTTGGGCACATTGTCGAGCTGCTGGCCCGTATCCTCGATCTCCGCCTCGTTATAGCTGGCGTTGGCGATCAGCAGCAGATTGCCGGGCAGGGTGGCATTGGCCTCGAACTCGACGCCCTTCGACGTCAGCGAGCCGATTTGCAACTGGCCGTTCAGGATCACGTTCGGATCGTCGGGGCTGGGCACCACCGCAGCGACTGGGCGGTTCGCCTCTTTGATGTGATAGGCCGTGGCGGTCACGATGATCTGGTCGGCAGGATGGAACTTGACCCCCGCCTCGAACTGGCGGCCCGTCTTGGGCACGAAGGGGTCGCCGTAGAGGTCGGAACCGCTGATCGGCTCGAAACTCTCGGTATAGCTGAAGAAGGGCGATACGCCGTCGACGACTTCACCGATGATACCGGCGCGGAACGTGGTCGCGCCCTGATCATAGACTTCCTCGCCATAAGAGGTCGATCGCGCCTCGTCCCTCCGGACGCCCAGCACGATCGACACGCGGTCCCACATGCGGATCTGGTCCTGCAGGTAAAAGCCGATCTGCGTCTGCTTCACATCTTCGGCAAAGCCATAAAGATAGCCCGCATCGCCCGGCATCGGGATGGTGCCGTTGAAATCCGACAGGCTGTCGTAATCGATGTCGTAAATATTGATCAGCTCCAGCGCATAGCCGCTGTCCTTGCGCACGCGGTTCCAGCTGTAATCGATGCCCGCCAGCAGCGTGTGTTCGATCGCGTCGCCGGTGCGGAAGTCATATTGCACATTATTGTCAGTCGAAAAGATCTCCATGCGGGCAAGGCTGCCGCTGGCATAATTATAGATCTGGCGCTGATCCGCATCGACATAGGGGTTCTGCGGGTTGGAATAGCTGTTGGGATAATGGGTCAGATAGGTGAGGTCGCTGTCGATATAGCGCGCCTTGGCATTCACCGTCAGCTCCGGCGAGAATTCGTGGCTGGCGATGATCGTGCCTTGCAGCAGGCGCCCGTCATAGCGGTCCCATCCGGGCTTTCCGATAAACAGATCATTGTCGAGCTGCCCGTTGGGATTGGGCAGAATGGTGCCGACCAGCGGCAGGAACTGCGAGGTCGAACCGCCATCGTCCTCTTGATACAGGCCGATCAGCGTGATCTGCGTGGTGTCGGCCGGCGCGAAGGTGACGGAGGGGGAGAACATCACGCGGTCATCGGGTACGTGATCGGTCTGCGACCCTGAATCGCGCACCCGCGCCACGACGCGCGCCGCCAGCGTGTCGGTGACGGGGCCGGTAATGTCGGCCAGCGCCTCCTTGCGATCGAAAGAGCCATAGCGCAGCGAGAATTCGCCGCCGGTTTCGAATTGCGGGGTCTTGGACACCATATTGACGATGCCGCCCAGCGAACCCTGTCCAAACAGGACCGACGCGGGACCGCGCACCAGTTCGATGCGGTCGAAATTATACGGGTCGGCGCGGATGCTGGCGTAATAGCTGAAGATATCGCGCATGCCGTCGCGGAATTGCAGCGCGCTGATCCCGCGCACCAGCGCGCCGTCGACGCGGCTGTCGGGACCATAGGGATTGGCAGTCACGCCCGCGACATAGTTCAGCGTATCGCTAACCGACACGGCGCCCTGCGCCTCGAACACTTCGTCATCCACGATGGTCACGGGCTGCGGAACCTCGATCACCGGCGTATCGGTTTTTGTGGCCGTCGCGCTTTCTTCCATCATTCCCGACACGACGATGTCGCGCGGCTGCTCTGCCCCGGCGGCATCGTCGTTGGCAAAAGCGGTCACCGGCACAAGCATGGTGGCCGTCAGGATGGAGTATTTCAGCAGTCGCATGGGGTCCCCTCAAGATTTGCGCGAACCCCGTTAATGATAGGCATTCGCATTTGCAAGGGGCATTCTGGGCTATTGTCGAGAACGCCGGGGTGCGAAGTCTGCCATTCGCTTTTGACGTGCGACGCAATGCGATCTTGCGCCGCAGCGAGATTCGGTGGATGGGCGAAAGGTGCGAATCCTGCCCCTCCTGATGTTCCGGCTGCTTGCGCTGGTCGCGCTGGCATTGGCGTCGGCTGCCCCTGCGCAAGGCGGACAAGCAGTCTCGGTCACCAGTACCGGCGAACGCAGCGCGGCGGCGGGCGGGCCTCTGGAATTGCGCAAGGCGGTTATACCTGCGTTGCAGAACGCTTGGCGTGACGGGGATTCCAAGACGGGCGGTGGCGGCAAAGCGCCGGTGCCGGTCTGGCCTGCATCGCACCACGCTCAGCCGGATATGTCCGGGACGACCCGATGGCACAGCAAACCGGCGGCTGGCATGCGCCAGTCCGCCGCACAGGCCAACCGGGCACGGGCACCCCCTCGCGTCTGATCGAACGGGCCCGCACGGTCGGGCCATAATCCCCATCGTTCATCAGGTGAAATATGACCAACGAAACAACGCGCCAACCGGCGTGCATAATGCTGCGTGCGGAAATTGCCGCGATCCTTGCCCGTTACCCCGATCTGACCGACGCCGAGTTGCAGCGCGTGCTGCGCTGGTTCCGCAAGGAAGCCACTGCCATGGATGTCGCCATGCTGTCCTGCGAGGAGGACATCGCCCCGCAATATCGCCAGTTCCGCAGCGACCACATCGACCGCTTTGGCCTGCGGGATCTGCGCAACGCGGCGGTCTTTCTGGGCGTAATCGCCGGAATACCTCTGGCGTGCTTCCTGTTGTGGGGAAGCGGCTTCGGCTGACGGGAATGGAACGGCGTGCCCTTTTGGTGGGGAGGGGTTCGGGCACGCCGTTCCTGCGACAGGTGGGGGCCGCCTGCCGCAATCGGGTTCAGACGGTCTCGCGCCGCCGTCGCATATGATCGAACAGGCCACGGGCGATCTCGCGCTCGCCCATGATGATGTGATCGACGCCCAGCCGTTCCAGATGTTTCACTTCCTGTTCCGAATGGGCGCGCGCCAGAATGGTGATCGCGGGGTTCATCCCGCGCGCTGTTTCGGCGATGGCTCCCGCTTCGTATCCCTCGGGAATGGCGATGATCAGCACGTCGGCGCTTTCGATGCGGGCCTCGGCCAGCACTTGCCAGTTGACGGCATTGCCGATGATCACCTCATACCCTTCTTGCGAGGCGGCCTCGGCGGTTTCGGACCGGTCCTCGATAACCAGCATGTGCCGATCGGCCGAACGCAGGTCGCGGGCCAGCAGGCTGCCGACGCGGCCATGGCCGACAAGCACGATCCGTTCGACCTGCTTGCCATGTGCACCGCTGGCAGAGCGCCGCGAATGCGCGCCGCCAGCAATGTGGTTCGATACCAGCGTAAACAGGATCGGATTGGCAAAGATCGACAGAATGGCGCCCGCAAGGATCAGGTCGCGTGCTTCATCAGGCAGGACGCCAAGATCGGTGCCCAGACCGGCAAGAATGAACGAGAATTCGCCGATCTGCGCAAGGCTGATCGACACTGTCAGCGCCGTGCGGTTTTCATAGCCGAAGGCGCGGGTGATGGCATAGGCAGCCAGCGATTTTCCCAGCAGGATGATTGCCACCGTGGCCAGCAAGGGCAGGGGCCTTTCCACGATCACCGACGGGTCGAAAAGCATGCCCACCGACACGAAGAACAGCACGGCAAAG
Source organism: Croceicoccus sp. Ery15 (assembly GCF_020985305.1). Taxonomy (NCBI): domain Bacteria; kingdom Pseudomonadati; phylum Pseudomonadota; class Alphaproteobacteria; order Sphingomonadales; family Erythrobacteraceae; genus Croceicoccus; species Croceicoccus sp. Ery15. The sequence goes on along the minus strand of NZ_CP087588.1, from coordinate 1,597,484 downwards.
GCATCGCGCAGGGGCAGCGTTTCCTCTGCGGCCCGTTTGCTGAGCGGGGTTTCGCCAAGGATCATGCCGGCGAAAAACGCGCCCAGCGCAAAGGACACACCAAAGATATGCGCCGCGCCAAAGGCCACGCCCAGTGCGATGGCAAGCACCGCCAGACGGAACAATTCGCGCGAACCGCTATGCGCGACCCAGTGCAGGCCCGACGGGATCAGTCGCCGCCCCACGATCAGCATAAAGGCGACGAAGCCGCCGACCTTCACGGTGGTCAGCCCCAGAACGGCGACAATGCCCGATGCCGAACCGCCGCCCTCCATCAATTGCGCCACGGGCGGCAGCAGGACAAGCGCGACGACCATCGCCAGATCCTCGACGATCAACCAACCCACCGCGATCCGTCCGCGATCGGTGTTGACGAGGTCGCGCGACTGGATGGCGCGCAGCAGCACGACCGTGCTGGCCACCGAAAGCGCAAGGCCGAAGATCAGGCCCGCAATCAGCGGCCAGCCCATCCAGTGCGAAAGGCCAAGGCCGAGCAGTGTGGCGGTCACGATTTGCACCAGCGCACCGGGAACCGCGATCTTCCTGACCGATAGCAGGTCCCGCAAAGAGAAATGCAACCCGACCCCGAACATCAGCAGGATCACGCCGATTTCGGCCAGCTCGTTCGCCAGCGAGATATCGGCGACGAAGCCGGGGGTAAACGGGCCGATCAATACGCCCGCGAACAGATAGCCCGCGATGGGCGAGATACGCAGGCGTTGGGCAAGCGCACCCATGATGAATGCAGTGACGAGACCGGCCACGATGGTGCCGATCAGGGGCGTATAATGGGGCAATGTAATCTCCTGCCAGATAGGAGACGGGGTGCCGCCACTGCCGTAAGGGGGCGTCGAACCCCTTGGACAGTGTGCGGCGGATATAAGGGGGCCATCGCGGGGGCCGGAACGGGCCGCGCGCGACTATCCGGCAGGACGGTGCAGTCTTGCCGGTATCAGGCTTTGCGGAAAGGCGGTGCCCGCGGCGCATTGGCCGTCAGGCGCGGTGTATGCGGCGGCGCTGCGGCGGCAATCTCATGGAGAACCGGACCCGCTGCAAAAGGCCGGGCTGCGGATCGCGACGATACGGGGACCGCTGCACCCGATGACGTATCGGGATCCTGCTTGCGCCTTTGTTCGGATCTGGCGGCAGGATGTTCGTCGCGCGTCTTGACGAGGACCGACACCGAACCGGGGTCGAATGCCGATCCGACAATCCGGCTGCGCGGCTGCGCCTGCGTCGGCAGGGCCGATAGCACGACCACCGCGACCATCAACCACAGGCCCAGCAACAGCCCCCGTTTGGCGGGGGGCTGGTCGTAAGCTGATCGCCGCATTTTGTGACCTGCCGGATCCATTGTGAAAGCTTACGGGTGCAGGCGGATTTGGCAAGCTCAGTCTAGATTGCCGGGACCGGAATTGTTGTCCGCCAGTGTGCTTTACCGCAAGCCTCGGCCGGATTGCGCCGCCTCCGCGTCCCCGACCGGTTCCACGGGCGACGCCTCCAACTGGCCGTCGATCTCCTGCGCCAGCTGTCGCGTTTCGGCGTCGGCCTTTTCGAAGCGTTCGTCGAAGTCGGGCTCCGCGCTACAGGCGCACAGGGCCAGCAGGGCGATGCAGGCAGCGGCGCGCATCAGTAATCCTTTCGATATTGCACCGACACATCGACCGCCGACGATCCGCCTGCCTGGCTCAGCACCGACAGGGCAGGGGTCAGCGCCACTTCCAGCTGGGTCGCGGTAAAGCCGCGTGCGTCGGTGATCAGCTCGACATAGATGTCGTCGGTCAAATACTGCCCCGCCGCCAGCGCGGTGCCGCGGCCGGTATCGTCGTCGCCGCCCAGAATTCGCAGACGATCAACGCCGGTGGCCGACCGCAATGTGCCCAGCGGGTTCAGCCCGCCACCCCCGCCGCGCAGCGAATTGAGCGAGGCGGCCAGTTGCACGGCCTGTATGGTCGACAGGTTCCCGACCGAGCTTCCGAACAGGATGCGCGACACGATCTCGTCCTGCGGCAGGCCGGGCGTGCTGCTGAACGCGATCTGCGGATCATAGGCGCGGCCGGTAACGTTCACGCGCACGGTCACATCCTCGATCTCGTCGCTGGCGGCGATGTCGATCGTCGGGTCGATCGTGGTGCCGCCGGTAAAGTCGATGTCCCCGTTCTCCAGCTCGAACGACCGGCCCGCAAAGCCCAATGTGCCGCGCACCAGCTCGACACTACCGGCAAGGCGCGGGGCCGCGCTGGTGCCCGACAGCTTCAGATCGGCGCTCCACTCGCTCTCCAGCCCCATGCCCGAGACATACAGCTTTTCGGGCGCTTTCACCGACAGGTCCAGACGCACCAGATCGAACATGCCCGGCTGCGGTTCGGCAGGTTCGTCGCCGGTGATCCGCACCGGACCACGCGGTGGTTTGAAACGCACGCCCTTTAACGTGGGCACCTCGGCAGCGGCCTGCGTGACGATCTGGTAACGCGTTTCGGGCAGGCGGATCGTACCCGCCAGCAGCGCGGATTGCCCCGCCTGCTTGGTCAGCGCGATATTGCCCGTGGCCGTCGCGGCCAGCGCATTGCTATCGGCCAGTTGCGCGCGGTCCATGTCGACCGCGATATCCATGGGATAGCCCTCTGCCTCGGCCAGGCTGACAAAGCCCTTGGCCGAAACCGTCCCGTCACCCGCGCGCGCGTTAAAGCTCTCGATCTCGAACCGGCTGCCGGTGAACCGTCCGTTGAGGGCCATGCGCGACAGGCGCGTGCCATAGGTGTGGTTTTCATAGACCAGATCCTTGCCGCGCACGATGCCTGCCAGTTGCGGCTGGCTGACCCGGCCCGAGAAATCGGCCGCGACTGCGATAGGTCCGGTCAGCGTCTGGTCCGCCATGCCCGCGAAGGAGAACAGCGTAGTCGCGGGGCCGTTATACCGGAAACCGCCGCCCAGCGGAGCCGACATCAGCCGTGTGACCCAATCTCCCGAACCTGGGGGCAGCGGGCGAAGCGAGGTGACGAGGCGGCCGATCACCGTGCCACGGCTGCGCAGGACGGCGCGTGCCTCTCCCCCGTCGGGCAGCAGCTTGCCGACAAAATTGATATCGACCGGCTGGCTGACGGCGGCGGCGGTCGTGCGGGTGAAACCGTCGATCCGCATGCGCGCATCGGCCCGCGGGAATGCGCCGCTTGATGCTTGCTGGAAATCGAAACTGCCGCTGGCCTTGCCGCCTACGCCCAATGCGGGGGAGAATGCATTGGCAAGCGATATGTCGATCCCTTCCATCCGGCTTTGCAGTTTCATGCCGGTGCCATATTCGCCCGCCAGTTGGATATGGCCGCCACCGACATCGATCTTGCCGGGCAACAGTTCATAGCTGGCCTTACCGGGCACGATGCGCAGCGGGCTGGCGGTTGCGAAATCGATCCCGCGTGCGCGCCCTTTGGCGGCAATGCGCCACATTTCGGGTTGCAGATCGGCATTTGCCGATAGCCTGAACGGCACGCCGGCGACCCCTTCGGCCAGCAGTTGCGCATTGCCGCGTCCGTCGCGGTAATCGACCTTGACCCGCCCCGCGGCCAGCCGCGTGGTGCCATAGGTAAAGCCTGAAAGCTGGGCATCGGCCTTTACCAGTGGCTGGTCGTACAGCACGACCCGCGCATCCACGATGGCCGATCCCACCGCGAAATTGCCGGGGCCGGGAAGCTGCGTATCCTTTGCGCGCAGGTTGATCAGCGCCTGTTGATATTCTCCCGCTGCCGACAGGCGGACCACGCCGCCCAGCCCCTGCCCATTGGCCGTCAACTGTCCCGCAAAGGGGCCGGAAGGGGTCTGGCGCAGCGATCCGGCAAACCCGATCCCGCCCAGATCGGCGCGCGTAATGTCCAGCGTGGTCACGTCGCCCACGCCCAGCACCACATCGGCGGTCAGCGGGCCGTAATCGGTATCGCCATCGGCGACGAGGCGATAGCCGCTCCCTGCGCCATTAACCCGTGCGCCGGTAACCCGCGCGTTCAGATTGGCAAGGCCGATGCCAAGTCCGGGCCGTTCAGCCGTGATGCGCGCGTCGGGATCGCTGATCGTGCCCGCCACGCGCACGCCCACCGCGCCATAGGCATCGGTCGTCGCATCGGCATTCAGCGCGATCTTCCCGTCGGGAGAATATGAGCCATAGCCGCCCCTGATCTGTGCGGCGGGTGCCTGCAATTGCAGATTGCGGAACCGCAGCGTTCCGTCGCCGCCATAGCGTATGTCGGCGCCCGCCACGGCCTGTCCGCCCAGAAAACCGGCAAGGCTTTCATTGTCGATCCGCTGCGACCGCACGCCCACGCGCCCTGCCAGCGCATAGCTGCCGTCGCGGTCGGTCGTCAGGTCCATGTCGGTGTTGATGTCGAAAATGCCGACGCTTTCGATGCGGTAATCGTCGAGCCGCCCGTCGATCGCACCGGTATAGATGCCGGTGGACGTATCGGCCAGCAGCGTCAGATCGGCATTCAGCCTGTCCGACCGGATCATCATATTGTCCGACAGGATGCGCGTGCCCTCGATCGCGATATCGCCTGCCAGGCGGACATTCTCCAGCTTTCCGCCTGCGACCGTGTCGACGCCGGTAATCCGGCCTACGCTGGCGCTGACGGGGATCAGGATCTGGTCCGCATCCACGCGCGCCGCGCCGCTGGCGACGAAATTCTCGACCCCCATGTCGTTCATCGCGATTTGGGCCGCGGTGATGTCGTAATCGACGGCAGGGGCAGCGAACGCGCCGTCCAGAGCCAGCTTTGCATTCATGCCGCGCCCAGACAGATTTTCGGCAAGGGCGGATGGCTTGAACAGCACGAATTGCAGGTTCAGCCCGTCGAAACGATTGTCCGACAGGTCGATCCCGCCATCGGTATCCAGCCGGAATGCGTCGCTGCCCACGCCGCCCGACAATTGCGCGCGGCGGTCCTGCAAGTCGGCGGTTAGGTCGATGAACATGACCGGCCCCAGCAGGGCGGCGGTCGGCCCATCGAACAGGCGGGCGATGCGGGTGGGCCCCTCGACCGCGAACGTGCCGTCGCGCGCCGTGATGCCAAGCCGCGCGAATTCGCTGCCCGCCAGATCGGCGTCGAGCTTTCCGGTCCAGCTTTGCCAATCGCCTTCGCCGCCCGCACGCACGGCCAATGGCTCGGTCAGGCCCGCCATGGCCGCGATCACCCCGTCACCGGGCGCGTCCAGCGTCAGGTCGAAATCCAGCCGGTTCTGTTCGGGCACTGCGTCCAGCAGCAACGCCAGCCGGTCGCCACCCGGCGCGTTCGATCCGGCCTCGCGCATTGTGTCGGCATCGAATTTCACCTGCGCGCGGCCATCGGCGATATGCACATTGCCCGCCATGCCGACCACGCGGCGTTCGCCCGCGACGGGCGCCTCGGCCACGAAACGCTCGACGCGCAATTCGTTCACATCGATATCGAGGTCGGGCAGCAGCGGTTCGTTGCTGGTCGGGGTTTCGTTGAATTCGGGCAGTCGCTGCAAGGTTACGAGCGGGCTGGTCAGCGAGCGGACATCGACATGATTGCCGATGAAGTGAAACGGGCGCCAGTCGACCGCGATTTCGGGGGACGTCAGGAACACGCCCTTGGGGTCGCGCAATTCCAGATCGCGCACCACCATCGCGCCATAGAGCGATCCGTCGATCGCGCCGATGCCGATCTCCATCCCGCTTTCGAATTCCATCGCTTCCAGCTGGCCGATCAGGAAACGCTTGCCCGGGCCGGTATTGATCAGCAGCAGCAGGGCCGCGACCAGTGCGACCAGCGCCGCCACCGCGATCGCCGCCCATTTCGCAATGCGCCGCCCGCGATGGCCGGTTGGGATCGTCTCGGGCGTGGTTTCGGTCATCGGGGTCGCTTCCTCCGCCATCAGAACGCCTGTCCGATCGAGAGATAGAGGCCGAACCTGCTCTCGCCCTCGCGCCGGTTCAGCGGCATGGCGACGTCCAGCCGCATCGGCCCGAAATTGGTGTAATATCGCCCCCCGATACCGACGCCGTAACGGATATCGGAAAACTGCGGCATGGTTTCCTCGTAAACCTGTCCGGCATCGACAAAGCCGACCACGCCGAAATTGCCCCAGCGATAGCGGACTTCGGCCGAAGCCTCGTTCATGCTGCGCCCGCCGATGGGATAATAATCGAACTCGTCCTCGTCATTATCGGGATCGGTCGGATCGTAATCGGGATTGGGTTCCTGCGAACGCGGGCCCAGTTGCTGATAGCCGAAGCCGCGCACCGAACCGCCGCCGCCCGAATAGAACCGCCGCGAAGGGGCCAGATCGCCGCGCGCGATACCCTGTATCGATCCCAGCGCGATGCGACCGGCCAGCACGATGGAATCGGTGGCGGGGAAATAGGCCGAACCGTCGATCCGCGCGCGGACATAGGGGGTAAAGCTGCCTTGCAGCGAACCTTCGGGTTCGATCAGCGTGGTCAGCCGGAAACCGCGCGTCGCGTCGAGCAGGTCGTTGGTCGTGTCGAGGCCCAATTGCCCCGTCAGCCCGCCGATGAAATAGGTGCGCTGCACACGCTCGCCCAGATCGGGGTCCCACGATTCCTCGACCGTGCCGATGATCTGCGCGCCATAGGCATAGCTCAGCCGTTTTTGCCACAGCGGGGTGGAGCCATAGCTCCAGTTGATGCCCAGCCTGCCGGTGAACGCCTCGAACGCGTCGTAGTCGGAATGGTTGAGGTCCGCGGTCAGCGCAAAGGTCCGGTCGCGCTGCCCCGCGTTCGACCGGCGGAAACTGGCGCCCACGCCCTGTTCGCTGGTGCCGAGTATGGCATTGAACGACAGCGCGCCTTCGGGCGGGAACATGTTGCGATGGGTCCAGCTGCCTTGCACGCGAATGCCCTGATCGGTGCCGTAACCCGCGCCGCCCGCGATGGTGCGGGCAGGGCCGGCGTCCTGTTCGACAAGGATCGTGGCATATTGCGCGGGGGCTACGTTGCCATCGGGCCCTTCGACCGTGCCCGCATCTTCGCCGGCAGGTTGGGCGGTGACCGAAACGGTATTGAACAGGCCGGTCGCGACCAGTGCCTTGCGCAGATCGTCGACATCGTCGCTGTTGTAGAGTTCACCCTGTTCGAAACGCGCCAGCGTGGCGACGTGATCGGCATCGAAGGCAAGGTTGCCCGTCGTTTCGATCCCGCCGAACGCCGTGCGCGGACCGGGATCGACGGGCAGGGTGTAAAGCCCCGTGCCTTCATACTGGTCGAGCAAGATATCGCGCTGGCCGATGTTGGCAAAGGGATAGCCGTTCTGCGGCAGCGCGACGGCCAGACCTGCCTCTGCCCCCTGGACGCGGGCGGCGACGATGGGTTCACCGGTTTGCAGCGGGAAATTATCGGCCAGCAGCGTTTCGGGCACCACTGGCGGAGCGTCTATCACGATGTCGGAGAAGTTGAACCGCTGCCCCGCGGCAACGTCGAGCACGGCGGTCACGCCCGCATCGTCGCGGTCGAGCCGTGTAGTCACTTCTGCCGAATACCACCCTTCGGAATTGAGGATCTGTTGCAGCAGGGCGCTATCCTCGGTCAGCCGCGCGGAAACCTGCGCCATATTCGCCGCCTTGCGCCCGTCTTCGCGTAGCGACGCGAGGCCGTTGAACATGCCCTCCATGTCGGTATCGGTTTCGCTGTCGGCGTCCTCCAGCCCGTTGATCTGTATGCCATAGGTGATCTCGACCGGCTCGTCCGCCGATGGCGCTTCTTCGGCCAGTTCGACCGGTTCGATGTCGAATGTCTCAAGCGGAGGGAGCGGGGCTGCCAGTTCGCTGTCGCGCACGGGGGCATCGCCGATTTCCTCGACCGTATCGCCATCGGCCAGCGCGGGATCGTCCAGCGGGGCGGCCTGTCCCTCTGTGGTCTGGGGGCCTTCTGTGGTCTGGGGGGGAATCTGCGCCTCGTCACCCTGTTCGGCGGCGATGCGGCGCTCGAACGCCTCGATCGATTCCAGCGGGGCGTCCATGGCCGGATCGTCGCTGTCCAGAGCGGGCACGGTGCTGTCGAATTCCTCGTCGCTGATGACGGGTTCAACCACTGGCAGGGTGATGCCGGGGGGAGGGGCAGGGAAATCATCGCCGGTTGCATCCTGCGCCGCAGCAGGCATGCTGAAGGCGAGCAGGCTCCCCATGGCGGCCATCGCGGAAATGCCGGTCAGCAGGCGCGATCTGGCGGCCGGAACGGCAATTCCACCGGCACAAAATCCGCGATGCTCCGTTAGGGGGACATCAACTCCGTTCCGCAGGCTGGAGAGGCGAGACGCATTGGATACCGGCAAAACAATCCCTTATGACAGCACGGACGGCCCGAATGCCGACCGTGTCGATCCCGTGGCACCGGCAAGCGGCACCCCGGAGAATTCAAAGGAAGACGCGCCCGGCGCTGCGGCCAAATCCCCCTTGCAACTGCCGCGCGCGGCATGGCTGCAGATCGCTAAACGCGTATATACCATGTGGGGTTTCCATAATTTGTCACTTCTTGGCGCGGGTGTGGCATTTTTCACCTTTCTGGCAATTACCCCGATGCTGGCCGCGATGGTCATGATCTATGGTCTGGTGGGCGATGTATCGACGGTGGAACGCCAGATGCTCAGCCTGGTCGAAGTGCTGCCCGCCGATGCCGCCAGCATGATCGAGCGGCAGATGATGGCCGCCGTCAGCACCAGCAAGGGCGTGACCGGCGTGGCGCTTGCGATTGCGCTGTTTTTCGCGATCTATGGCGCGATGCGCGCCGCGAATGGCTTTATCGGCGCACTGAACGTCATCAATGAAGAGCATGAGAGCAGGGGCTTTATCAAGCTGACCCTGCGCGGTCTGCTGCTGACGCTGGCGGCCATCGGCATCGCGATTACCGGCGTTGCCAGCGGGGGCGCGTTCGCGTGGTTGCAACGCCATTCAGAAGCGTTTCTGGGCGTGGGCATGGGGCTGACCTTCAAGGCGGTCGCGTGGGTTGCGGCGATATCGCTGGGCAGCCTCGGCTTTGCGGTGGTGATGCGTTACGCGCCCGACCGCCGCCCTGCGCGCTGGCGCTGGCTGGCGCCTGGGGCTTTGTGCGCGACGATGGTCTGGCTGATGATCTCTTTCGGATTTTCCGCCTATGTCGCCTATGTCAGCGATTATAACGCCACCTATGGCTCGCTTTCGGCCATTGTGGTGTTCCTGATGTGGCTGTTCCTGTCGGCCTATGGCGTGCTTTTGGGTGCGCTGTTGAATGCCGAGATGGAGCGGCAGGTCCGCTGCGATACCACCGTCGGCCCCGACCGCCCGATGGGTGAGCGCGGGGCGGTGCTGGCCGATCTGGAAGAAGGCAATCTGAGCGTGGAGGAATGGCTGGAGCGGACGCAGCATCGCGCCGTCGTGCGCCGCGTGCACAAGACACGCGCGGATTAATCAGGGGATTCTACGGCAAGCTCTTTCGGGACGATTGGCCCGATATGGCGTCAATTGCCAATCGGGACAGGCCGTATTACGGTTTGCCACTCGGGCGCCGGTAACCGGGGGCGGCGCCGACACATGCGGGTCGCGGCCATATGTGCTGCCCTGGGAAGGGGGTCTTTATGACCGCTACCGTCCTGACGGAAGGCGTAAGCGCGCCGGTTGACGCCGCGCCCGTTACGAAAGCCGACCGCATCGATTCACTCGACATTCTTCGCGGAATCGCGGTGTTCGGCATATTGCTGATGAATATCTCGGCCTTCGGGCTGATCTGGCAGGCCTATGGCAATCCGATGGCGGCCGGGGGCAGCACGGGGCTGAACCTGCGCCTGTTCGAAATCATGAATGTCGGTTTCGAAGGAACGATGCGCGGCATATTCTCCATGCTGTTCGGCGCGGGCATCGTGCTGATGACCGAACGGATGGAAAAGGCGGGCGCGGGGCTGGCGACGGCCGAAATCCACTTCCGCCGGATGAGCTGGCTGCTGCTGGCGGGGATCATTCATTGGACATTGCTTTTGTGGACGGGCGAAATCCTGTTTGCCTATGCACTGTGCGGGTTTTTCCTGTTCGCGTTGCGCAAGATACCGGCGCGCTGGCAATTCGCCATCGGGATCGCGGCCTTGCTGATCGCGGCGGGCCTGTCGAACATGCGCTATCACGGCACGCTGGAACTGTCGCACAAGGCTGCCGCGGCGCAGGCGATTGTCGATGGCGGTGGGACACCCGACGAGGAGCAGGCCGAGGCGCTGGAAGGCTGGCAGGAAGCATCGTCCTTCGCGATCCCGACCGAGGAAACGACCGCGATGTTCACCGGCTGGCACAGCGGTTCCTATCTCGACGCGGTGACGGGGCAATTGTCGTTCAGCTATCAGTTTCAATGGGTAGAGGCGCCCTTTTGGCTGGTGTTCGACATGATGCCGTTCATGCTGATCGGTATGGCGCTGCTGAAATCGGACGTTCTGACAGCAGGGCGCAGCACGCGGTTCTATGCCGCGCTGATGGGGGCGGGCTATGCCATCGGCATCCCGCTGGGCCTGTACGAGCTGGGCCTGTTGCAAGCGGGCGAATACGGGCCGTTGGCATCGGCCGAGGCAGGGCGAACCTATCAATTCAGCCGCCTTGCCATGGTGTTCGGCCATCTGGGGCTGGTGCTTTGCGTGATCAGGCTGGGGCTGTGCCGATGGCTGATGCGCGGCTTTGCGGCGGCGGGTCAGATGGCGCTGACCAATTATATCGCGCAGACACTGATCTGCACGCTGCTGTTCTATGGCTTTGGTTTTGGCCTGTATAATATGTTCGAACGCTATCAGCTTTACCTGATCGTTCTGGCCATTGCGGTCGTCGAAATGGTGTGGAGCGTGCTGTGGCTGCGGCATTTCCGATTTGGCCCGCTGGAATGGGTGTGGCGCACGCTGACATATTGGCGATGGCAGCCGATGGCGCGCAAACCGGTGTCTTTGGACCCAGCCGCGACGGGCGCAGCGCAGTATCAGTAATTACCACCCGTCAAAAGGGGGCATATGGCGCTTTTGCGAACGGTTCTTACCCGTTATGCAGTGCCGATGAATCAGCGTCTTGCCCCGTTACTGCCCCTGTTTGCCGCGCTTTTTTTGGGGGGATGTTCGGGCGCTGAGGGCGATCGCGAACCGGCCCCCGTGCCCGTGATTGCCGAGGATTTGCGCTTTCTGCCGCAACGGATCGACACCGAGATGATCGGCACTGCGCGCGCGTCGGTCAGTGCCGAGCTCTTTCCGGAATCGGCGGGCAGGGTGACCCGCGTGCGCTTTGCCGCGGGCGATTACGTGCGCAAGGGGCAAGTGCTGGTCGAACTGGACGCAAGGCGCGAGCGGCTGGCGGTCGAGGCGGCCGAGGTCGAATTGCGCGAAGCGGACCAGTTGCTGGGACGCTATCGCCGGATCGAGGATACGGGCGCGATTTCGGAAAGCCAGATCGAGGCGGGAGAGACCGCGCTGGCATCGGCGCGCGTTGCGCTGGAACAGGCCCGCACCCAATTGGCCGACCGCACGATCCGCGCGCCCTTTTCGGGCCATATCGGGCTGACCGAAGTCGATGTGGGCGACCGCGTCAGCGATGCGACGCCGATTGCCCAGCTTGACCGGCGCGGCACGCTGTTCGTGGATTTCCCCGCGCCCGAAACCGTGTTCAGCGCGCTGCAACCGGGGCAATCCGTGACGATCACGCCCTTTGCACAGCCCGACCGCCGGATCGCGGCGACCATCATCGCCACCGACAGCCGCGTCGCTCAGGACAGTCGCGATTTCACCGTGCGCGCATCGGTGCCCAACAGCGACGACAGCCTGCGCCCGGGGATGAGCTTTCGCGTCACCGTCGCCCGTAGCGGAGAGCCGCGACCCGCCGTACCCGAAGAGGCCATCGTCTGGGGCGGCGAAGGTTCGCATCTGTTCGTCCTGCGCGAGGGGAAGGCGCATGAAGTGCCCGTCACCATCACCGCGCGGCGCGAAGGACTGGCCTTTGTCGACGGAGAGCTGGCTCGCGGCGATCGCGTGATCGTCGAAGGGGTACAGAAAATCCGCGACGGTCAGGCGATCCGCCTTGTCGCGCCTGAGGCCCCGCCCGCGGGCAAGGCGCAATTGCGCAAGGCGGACAGCCGCGATGGAGCATAAGACCGACCTGCCCATGCTGGCGGTCAAGCGGCCGTTATTGGTGGGCGTGCTCAACCTGCTGATCCTGCTGGCGGGTCTGGCGGCGGTATTCGGCGTCGAAGTGCGCGAATTGCCCAATGTAGACCGCCCGATCGTGTCGGTGTCTGCCGTCCTGCCCGGCGGCGCGCCCGAAACCATGGATGCCGAGGTGACGAGCATTCTGGAAGACGCGGTCGCCCGCGTCACCGGCGTGCGGCAGATCCGGTCTTCCAGTGAAGAAAACAACACGCGCGTGCGGGCCGAATTCAATCCGGGTGTCGATCTGGACACCGCGGCGTCCGACGTGCGCGAGGCAGTAAGCCGCGTGACCCGCGACTTGCCCGAGCGTGTGGAGCAGGTGAATATCGTCAAGGCCGATGCCGATGCGCAGCCGATCATGCGGCTGGTGGTGTTGAGCGATCATCTGGGCGAGGCGGAGCTGACCCGTCTGGTCGAAAACGATATCGTCCCCGAACTGCTGACGGCCGAGGGCGTGGCCAGCATCGACCTGTTCGGCGAGCGCGCGTTGCAAATGCGCGTGGCGATCGATCCGGCGCGGCTTAACCGGTTCGGCCTTACCATCACCGATGTCGCCGATGCGCTGCGCCGCGCGCCCTATGACGTGCCGGTCGGATCGTTCCGGTCGAACGCGCAGGAACTGGTCGTGCGGGCAGAGGCCAGCGCCACCGATCCGCAATTGCTGCGCGATCTGGTGATCACCGGCAATACGCGGGTGGGCGACGTGGCCGATGTCGATTTCGCCCCCGCCGATGCCAGCAACTTCGTCCGGCTGGACGGCAAGCGCGTGATCGGCATGGGCGTGGTGCGACAGGCCAGTTCGAACACGATCCAGATATCCAATGCCATCCGCGCATCGGTCGAACGGGTGAACGCGCGGTTCGACGATGTGCGGGTCGAGGTGATTTCGGACGATGCCGAATTTATCGAGATTTCGGTGCGCGAAGTGCTGATCACGCTGGGCTTCACCATTCTGGTCGTCATCGGCACCATGTTGGTCTTTTTCCGCGCATGGCGGCCCACCGTCGTTCCCAGCACCACCATCCCCATCGCGCTGGTCGGCGTGATCGCGGGCATCTGGGCGATGGGATTTTCGATCAACCTGCTGACGTTGCTGGCACTGGTGCTGGCGACGGGGCTGATCGTGGACGATGCCATTGTGGTGCTGGAAAACACACAGCGCCTGCAGAACAAGGGTCTGGGGCGGCGCGCGGCGGCGGTCGTGGGAACGCGGCAGGTGTTCTTCGCCGTGGTAGCCACCACGGCCGTGCTGGTATCGGTGTTCGTGCCGATCAGCTTTCTGCCATCGGAAACGGGCCGCCTGTTCCGCGAATTCGGGTTCGTGCTGTCGGTCGCGGTGGTGATTTCCTCGTTCATCGCCCTGTCGCTTGTTCCTGCGCTGGCGGCGCGCATCGATCTGACCAATGGCGCGGCAGAGGATGATGCGCTGACCCGCTGGGGCGGCAAGGCGCGCGACCGCTATATGGCGATGCTGGTCTGGTGCCTCGACCGCGGCAGGCTGGTGGTGGGCGCTGCCGTGCTGCTCGCCGTGCTGACCGGCCTTCTCTATACGCAACTGGATAACGAGCTGGTGCCCGACGAGGATCGCGGCGTGATCGAGGTGGATGCGACCGGTCCCGACGGGGTGGGCCTTGCCTTTATGGACCGCGAGCTGGACGAGATCGAGCGAGTCTTGCAGCCCTATCTCGACAGCGGAGAGATCGAGAGCACCTTCTCGGTCGTCGGCCGTTACGATCCCAATCGTGTGCGTGTCACCGCGCAGCTGGCCGACTGGGACGATCGCAGCCGCAGCCAGAGCGAGATCGTGGACGCGCTTAATCCGCCGCTGCGCGAGATTCCCGGCTCTCGCACCAATGCGCGCGGGCGCGGCACGCTCAGCTTCGGGGGCGGGGGCGAAGGGCTGGAAGTCGCGCTGACCGGCGGCGAATATGCCAATATCTACCGTTCCGCGCTGGCCCTGGCAGAGGCGATCGATACAAGGTCCGACATATTGTCGAACCCCGATATCTCGTATCAGCCGACCCAGCCGCAATTGTCGCTGAGGATCGACCGCCAGCGCGCGTCCGACCTTGGCATCGACCTCGACGATCTGTCGCAGACGTTAAGCGCGATGGTCGGGGGCGAGGAGATTGCCGATCTGAACGTGGGCGATCAGGCCGTGCCGATCTTCCTGACATCGCGCGCGGTGTCGATCACCAATTCCGCCGATCTGTCGAACCTGTATGTCCGCACCGCATCGGGCGGAATGGTGCCGCTGTCGCTGGTGACCGAAGTGGTGGAACAGGGCGTCGCCGCGCAGCTTGACCGCACCGAACAGCGCCGCGCGATCGAAGTGGGGGCCGATATCGCATCGGGCGTATCGCTGCGCGACGCGATCGTGGAGATGGAGCGGCTGGCCGACGAAACCGTGGCCGACGATATCGACATGATCCTGCAGGGCGATGCCGAAAGCCTGAATGAAACGTCGAGCGACGTGCTCGTCACCTATCTGTTCGCGCTGGTGATCGTGTTCCTTGTGCTGGTCGCCCAGTTCGAAAGCCTGACCAGCGCATTGGTCGTGTTGCTGACCGTGCCCTTCGCCTTGGCGGCGGCGATCCTTGCGCTGTATCTGTCGGGCGTGTCGCTCAACATCTATTCGCAGATCGGTCTGGTGATGCTGATCGGGCTGATGGCCAAGAACGGCATTCTGGTGGTCGAATTCGCCGACCAGCTTCGCCATCAGGGCCGCAGCGTGCGCGAAGCGGTGGAAGAGGCCGCCGCGATCCGCCTGCGCCCGATTGCGATGACGCTGATATCCACCGTGGTCGGCGCAGTGCCGCTGATCCTTGCGGGCGGCGCGGGGGCGGAAGCGCGCCAGTCGATCGGCTGGGTGATTTTCGGCGGGCTGGGCATCGCGGGCGTCTTCACCCTGTTCCTGACCCCCGTGATCTATCTGGGCATCGCGCGTTTCGGCAAGCCGCGCAGCGTGGATCTGGCGCGCCTGAATGAAGAGATCGGGCAAGTCGACGAAGACATGACGATGGCACCGGCATGAGGGTCCGTTTGCCTGCATTGCTTCTGTGCGCGGCCGCGCTGTCGGCATGCGCCGCCGGTCCGCAGGTCGAGCCGCAGGCGGATATCGTCGCGCCGCCGGTATTCGCGGCCGATTTGCCCGATGCCGGAACGAACGACGACTGGTGGAAGGGGTTCGGCGATCCGGTGCTGGACACGCTGGTCGAGAGGGGGCTGACCGCCAATCTCGACATTGCGGCTGCGCGCGAACGCATGCGTGCGGCAGAGGCGCTGTTGCGCGCCGAGCGGGGCGACCGTCTGCCCGCGATCGACGGCGCGGCCGATATCGGCACCGCGACCGGCGACAACAGCCGCAGCAGCGCCAGTGCGGGGCTGTTTTTGGAATTCGACCCCGATATCAACGGCCGGATGGGCGCGGAAATCCGCGCCGCCGCCGCCCGCTATGCCGAGGCGGATTATCTGCGCGCTGACCAGCGCCGCATCGTGGCCGCCGCCATCGCGCGCCAATATGTCGAATATCGCCGCACCGGCGCGCAGCTGGAATTGCTGGAAGAATCGACGGGACTGCAGGAACAGACGCTGGATGTCGTGACCCTGCGGTATGAGGCGGGGCTGTCCGCCAATCTGGATGTGCGCCGCGCCGCCGCCGATCTGGCGCAAACGCGGGCGCGGCGCGGCATTCTGGAAATCCAGCGCGCGCAGGCGGTGCATGCACTGGCGCTGTTGCTGGGCGAGGTGCCGGGCACCTTCGCACCCGACGGGGCCAGCGGCATCGACGCGATTCCGGCCTATCGCGGCGGACCGGCATTGGGCCAGCCGGTCGATCTGTTGCGGAGGCGCACCGATATTCTTGCTGCCGAAGCCCGCTTGCAAGAGGCCGCGGCCAATGTCGGCATCGAACAGGCCGATCTGCGCCCGTCGCTGACCGTGCCTGCCTCTATCGTGCTGGGCGGGGGCAATCTGGGCGATTTCTTCGACGATTTCCTTGCCAGTGTCGGTGCAGCGCTGGACATACCCCTGTTCGACGGAGGTCGCCGCCGCGCCGAGGTCGACGCCGCCGATGCCGAACTGGGCGCGCGCTATGCCGAATATCGCTATGCGTTTCTGGACGCGCTGGGCGAAACCGAAAACGCGCTGGTCGCCATCGATGCTTTCGGGCAGCGGGAGGTTGCCCTGTCCGCCGCCATCGAGCAGAGCGAGGCCGCGCTGGAGCAATCGAACGCGCTCTATCGCGAGGGGCTGGCCTCTCTGTTCGACGTGCTGGATGCCCAGCGCCAGCTGATCGGCAGCCGCGAGGACTTGCTCGACAATATGGCCGATCTGTCGGGGGCCTATATCGCGCTGCATCTGGCCGCCGCATCGCCGGGGCCGGAGGGTGAGGGGGCGGCCTAGTCCGGATCGCTGTTTCGGGGCACGCGCATCAGCGGCTGGCCCATGCGGATCTGCGCGCCCTGTTCCAGTGCGACCGGCGGGCAATCGGGGGGCGACAGGACCACGATGGTCGATCCGTGTTCGAACCAGCCCATTTCCTCTCCCTTGGCGAAACGGGCTGAAACGGGGCGGACGCCTGTGCCCCCGTCGCGGACAGGTTTTTCGCTGTCGAGGAACGGCAGACGGATGCTGGCGACCAGCACGGCGGCGACGGGCACCAGCGCGATGCGCGCGCCGCCCGCGTTCAGCCGTGCGATGATCGGCGCGCGTTCGTTTCGGCAATAGAGCTTTTCGATCCGTTTCAGCGCGACCGGGTTCACGTTCCACGTATCGCCCGAGATATAGCGTACGCTATCGACCGTCAGGTCGTGCGGCGCGTGAAAGCGGTGATACATGCCTGCCGTCAGCCGCAATGTAACGAACCAGCCGTCCGCGAATGCAGCTGCCGTCGCCGCATCGCCAAGCAGCTCGGCCAGCGAATACTCCAGCCCCTTGATCTGATAGGCCTGTCCGTCCTTCACCCGGCCATGCGCGCCGACAATGGCATCGCAGGGCGAGGCGACGATGGCTGGATCGGCATCCACGACCCGCGCGCCCGGCTTTAACGGGCGCGTAAAGGCCGCATGCAGGCTGCGAAAGCGCTTTTCGGGCGCATCTGTCAGATCAACGTCACAAAAGAAGCGCCAAAGGGCGATCGAGGCGCTGCTGACAACCGGATTCTCGATCTTGCTGAACCAGCCCATGAAACGGGTGAGCGCATGGCGCGGGATGCGGTTGGTCAATAGGAAGTTGAGTTCCTCTTGCATGGCAAGGCGCTGGACGGCGGAGCGAAGCATCATGTCGGTCTCTGCATGTGGGGAGCAATGAGTTGAAGCGTTTGACGTTGAGTGTGGCCACGGTTCTGGCAGGCGTGCTTTCGGCGCAAAAAATCCGCCAGCGCGTGCAATTGTCGCGGGCCAAGCACCGTTCGCTGGCAGGCCATTCGCGCATGGCGCGGCGCATGGCGCGACAAGTGGCGAACTATCATTTCGTGGGCGACGAATTCTTCGCCGCCGATGGCGCGCCGGGTGACGTGGTGGCGCAGCGGCGTGCCGGTTTTGACGCGCTTTCGGCACTTTACCGGCAGCGGTTCGCCAAAACGGCGGCCTATACCGGCGCAGCGGCGGATGCGATCCCCGATGTCCGTTTCACCGGCAGCTATCGCGTGCCGTTCCAGTTCAGCCCCGTGGTGCGCGAACATCTGTCGGCGGGCAGCTTCTATTGTGCGGCCAGCGGCGTGATGCTGACCGATCTGGACGGGAACGAATTCTATGACCTGACCGGTTCCTATGGCGTCAACCTGCTGGGGGTCGATGCCTATCGCGCATTGACCGACGCCGGCATCGCCGCGACCCGCGAACTGGGGCCGACGCTGGCGGGGCTGCATCCGGTGGTCGCGGATAATGCGCGCCGGTTGCAGGCGATATCGGGCCTCGACGCCGTGTCGTTCCACATGTCGGGGACAGAGGCGGTGATGCAGGCTGTGCGGCTGGCACGCTATCACACGGGGCGCAGCCATCTGGTGCGGTTCGCGGGCGCCTATCACGGATGGTGGGACGATGTGCAGCCGGGCGTCGGCAATCCGGTCGCGGCCGAACGGACCTATACTCTGGCGGATATGAGCGAGCGCAGCCTTGCCGTGCTGGCCAGCCGCAAGGATATCGCCTGCGTGCTGGTGAACCCGCTTCAGGCGCTGCACCCCAATCGCAATGCACCGGGGGATTCGACGCTGGTGTCGCGGCGCGCGGGGGCGAAAACGGACCGCGCTGCCTATGCCGACTGGCTGCGGCGTTTGCAGGACACCTGCCGCAAGGCGGGGATCGTGCTGATCATGGACGAGATTTTCACCGGCTTCCGCCTCGCCCCGCGTGGAGCATGCGAATATTTCGGCGGTATCAGGCCCGACATGGTCACCTATGGCAAAACGCTGGGCGGGGGGCTGCCGGTGGGCGTGTTGTGCGGCAGGGCCGATCTGATGAAGCGGTATCGCGACGACCGGCCCGCTGACATCTGTTTCGCGCGCGGCACGTTCAATTCGCACCCCTATGTCATGGGCGCGATGGATGCATTCCTGCGCCGCATGGAAACGGCCGAGGGGCAGGCGCTGTACGTTGGGGTGGACGAGGCATGGAACGAACGCGCCGCCAGTCTGAACGCGCGGCTGGATGCCGAGGGGTTGCCCGTCGCCATCGGCAATCTGGGCACGATCTGGACCGTCAATTTCCTCGAACCCGGCCGCTATCACTGGATGCTCCAATATTACCTGCGGGCCGAGGGGCTGGCATTGAGCTGGGTCGGCACGGGTCGCTTCATCTTCAGCCTTGCCTTTGGCGACGATGAATTCACCGAGGTGGCGAACCGTTTCATGGCCGCGGCGCGGGCGATGCAGCGCGATGGCTGGTGGTGGCGGCCACGGGGCGATGCGGGCAAGGCATTGCGCCATCGCCTGATGCGGGAAATGCTGCGCAGCCGGTTCAGGAAAGGTTGAACCGGCTGAAAAACAGGCGCTGCCTAGCGCGCCGGACGCCATGCCATCGCGGATTTGGCCAGCTTGGCAGGGGCCCCGCGATAGATCCTGAAGTCGTGAAACGGGTCGGTGACGATCTTCGTCGCCCAGACAAGGCCCGTTTCCACGTCGCGGATAAAGAACAGTTGGACGGTGCGGAACGCGATGCCCGCTATGCCCAGCACCAGCCACATCAGGCCGACATTGCGTAAAAAGCTTTCCGCGCCGGTGTGCGGCTGCATCAGCCCGAACAGCGAGGGCTGTGCCAGCAGCAGCAGCGGGCTCAATGCCCACAGGCCCATCAGCACCACTTTGCGCCGCAGATTATAGCCGACCTTGATGTCTTCCTTATACTCGTGCGTCGCATCGTTGACGTAGTCGTAGTCCTTGGGTTCGAAAAAGAAATGGCCCGCCTGACGGCTGGTCATCGCCACGCCCCACGCCAGCAGGGCCGCCAGCGCCGGATTGGTCCACAGCATCGCATAGGCGACAAGGAAGGTGCAGGCGCTGACGAAATGCAGGCTCTGGTTGATGATCGAGTGATGGTAATAGCGATGGTCGTCCCAGCGCTGTTCGCGCAGCTGGTCGCGGAAACGGGCGATGCCGGTCAGTTCGCTGCCGTGTTCGCCATTCGGTTTGAAACTGTTCATGTCTTCAGGCCACTTTCTGATAGCGGACGAGAGAGAAATGGCCGAGCGGGGGCAGCGCCCGCCGTTCGACAAGCTGGACACCGGGGGTCCTGGCCGCCCATGCCTCATATCGCTCCCAGGGGAATTCGGTGCGCCAGCCCAGCTTGCTTGTGACGGGCATCAGCATTTTTTCGATCCGGTCGCGTACGCCCTTGTCGGCGCTGATGCGGGTGGTGATCACAATCTCGCCCCCGGGGCGCAGAACGCGCAGGAATTCGTCCAGCGCCTTTTCGGGATTGGGAACGGCGGTCACGACATATTGTGCGACCACCACGTCGAATTCGCCCGTGGCGAAATCCATCGCTTCGGCGTCCATCACGCGGATCTGTTCGACATTTTCAAGGTTCAGCCGGCGCGTGCGTTCGCGTGCCTTGTCCAGCATGGAATCCGAAATATCGACACCCACAAGGCGCACGTCCTTGCTGTAACGGGGCAGCGAAATACCGGTGCCGACGCCCACTTCCAGAATACGCCCGCCGACCTGTTCGGCAGCGGCAATCGACAGCGCGCGGCCGGTGGCAAAAACATTGCCGAAGACCAGATCATAAATCGGGGCCCATTTGTCATAGGCCGCCGCAACACTTGCAGTCTGCATTTCGATACCACCCAGATCCCGTAGAGCGGCCTGATTGGATTGAAATTGTTTCAGCAACACGACAGAAGCGCGTCATTGATGCGATTGCCTGTCGATAAATCGCGGGTCAAATCGCGGTTTCGGACAGGAACCTGCGGATGCAGTCCAGCGCCGCGATGCGCAATTCGTCCCGCTCGCGCAGGATTTCATGACCGGCACCGGCGATGTCCGCATGCTCCATTGCGGGCAGGCGGGCGAGCACGCGGGCGATGGCGGTATTGTCGACCACGGGGTCCAGCCCTGCCGTCACCGTCAAGCCGCGCAGACCGGCGGGATATTCGTCCAGCATCCGTTCGACATGCGCGATGGAGCGCGTTGCGGCGGACAGCCAGCCCCATGTCGGGCCCGACCGCGCGAGTTCGGGGCAGGCCTCTTTCCACCAGCGCTTGTCTTCATCGCGGTCGGGGCAGGATGTGATGCGACCGGGGCCGGGGCTGCGCGACCGGCTCCATATCGTGCGGCGGCGCAGGGCGGGCACGCGCCCGATCTGTCCCAGCGCACCGATGGCGCGCCCGCGCAAGGGGCCGGCGCGTATGCCCAGCATCGGCGCCAGCAGCACGATGCCGTCGGGCCCAATGCGCCGTTCGACCACCGCGCGCAGCAGGATATGCCCGCCCAGCGAATGGCCGATCACCACATGCGGCGCAGGGTTTTCGCGCTGCCAGTCCGCGACGAAGGCTGCCAGATCGTCCGCAAACACCGCGAAATCGTCGATGTGGCAGCCGCCCGCCGGATGCAGCAGGCCCGATGCGCCCTGACCGCGCCAGTCAAACCCCGCGACAGCCCATCCTGCGCCTGCCCAGTCGTCGAACGCCTCCAGATATTTTTCAAGGAAGTCGGCCCGTCCGCCCAGAAACAGCACGCTGCCGCGCCATTCGCCGCGATGCGGCAGGGCAAAGCGGCGCAGGGGCCAGCCATCGGGCGCGTGCCAACGGTCGATCGCCATGCCGCCGGGCAGGCTGCGGCGGAGGGAGGGGGCCGGGAAAGAGGGCGGTATTGAAGGCAGTTCGGCAGTCATCCGGTCCCTATGCCCTGCAATTCCTTAGCCATTATGGCAGCGCCGGAAATTTTGCGAGAAAGGGGTATGCCCCGCCCGACCGGCAAGCGGTGCGATCTTGTCACAAGTTTGCAGCAAACCGGCGATAGCGCCACCACCGATCGATCAATTTGTGCTGCCTTTACGGCAATCGCCCGCGGGCGGGGGCGGCAGCCGAAAAGGGGCAATTCATGGCGACTGGGGCAAGCGAACCCGTTTCGGGCAGTTTCGGCTTGAAAATCGGCGTGGCCGATCTGGGTTTCGGCCTGTTGTTCGCCATTGCCAGCATCGGTTTCCTGATCTGGGGGCTGGATTACACCAACACCTCGCAGATCGCGATATTCCTGCTGGCAACCGCGTTCGGCCTGTTCATGGCGTTCAATATCGGCGGCAACGATGTCGCCAACAGTTTCGGCACAAGCGTCGGCGCGGGCACGATCACGATCAAGCAGGCACTGGCCATCGCGGCCATTTTCGAAGTCAGCGGTGCGGTGATCGCGGGCGGAGAGGTTACCGATACGATCCGGTCGGGCATCGTCGATCTGGGCGCCATGTCGGTCGAACCGATGCAATTCGTGTTCATCATGATGGCCGCGCTGCTGGCGGCGGCATTATGGCTGCTGTTCGCGACAAAGCGCGGCTGGCCGGTATCGACGACCCATTCGATCGTCGGCGGCATCGTTGGCAGTTCGATCGCGCTGGGCGTATTGCTTAGCGGCGGGGATGCGGCGCTGGCACTGGTGCAGTGGGACAAGATCGGCACCATCATGATTTCGTGGGTGCTGTCGCCGGTGCTGGGCGGGCTGGTGTCCTATGGCCTGTATTGGCTGATCAAGGAACATATCCTGCTGTTCAACGACCGGATGAAGGAACAACTGCACCATTTGCAGAACCAGCGCCGCAAGCTGCGCGACGAACACAAGAGCCGGTTCGAACGCCTCTCCGACATTCAGAAGATCAGCTATACCCACATGATGGTCCGCGATGCCGAGGCGCTGGACGAAGAGGGGTTCACACCCGACGATCTGGAAACCGAATATTACCGCAGACTGCACGATCTGCGCACGCAGCGCACCGAACTGGCGGCGCACAAGGCGTTGCAGAACTGGGTGCCGCTGGTCGCGGCGTTCGGTGCGGCGGTGATTTCGGCCATGCTTCTGTTCAAGGGGCTGAAGCACATGGATCTGGGGCTGACCACGCTGAACAACTATCTGATCATGGGCATGATCGGGGCGGCGGCGTGGATGGCGACCTATATTTTCGCGCGCACGCTGCGCGGGGATTCGCTGGACCGGTCGACCTTCCTGATCTTCAGCTGGCTGCAGGTCTTCACCGCCAGCGGCTTTGCATTCAGCCACGGGGCGAACGACATCGCCAATGCCATCGGACCGTTTGCCGCGATCCTCGACGTGCTGAAGACCGGCACCGTCGGGACAGAAGCGGCGGTGCCCCCTGCGGCGATGATGGCATTCGGCGTCGCGCTGATCGTCGGGCTGTGGTTTATCGGCAAGGAAGTGATCGCGACCGTTGGCCATAATCTGACCGAGATGCACCCCGCGTCGGGCTTTTCGGCAGAACTGGCGGCGGCCGCGGTGGTGATGATGGCCAGCACGCTGGGCCTGCCGGTTTCCAGCACGCACATACTGATCGGCGCGGTGCTGGGCATCGGGCTGGTGAACAAGCAGACGAACTGGGCGCTGATGAAGCCCATCGCCATGGCATGGGTGATCACCCTGCCTGCCGCGGCCAGCCTGTCGGCAGCGTGCTTCCTGATCCTGAACGCGGCGTTCTGACGCGTCAGTCGGCGATCTTGCGGCGTCCCATCAGTGCCAGCGCTGCATTGCGACCGCCGCGCAGAAACGGATAGGCCGCGCGCGCCAGCCGCTCGTGCCGCAGCACCCGCGCCATCAACCCGTTCAGCGTGGCCGACGGCGTGGTCATCATCGACAGCCATTGCATCGCCGCTGCGCCATGATGCACCGCATCGCCGGCGATCACGGCCATGCCTTCGTCAAGGTCGATATCCAGCGCCCGCAACCGCGCCACGGCGGGATGGCCGGACCGTGCATCGACCAGTTCGACATCGCCCGCTGCCCGTTTCAGCCGCAGCATCGACACATAGGCCGAACAGAACGGGCATTCGCCGTCATATACGATGATCACAGGCGCGTTCATGCGATGATCCGGTCGGCCTTTACGTCATAGACGGGACGCTCGGTATGCCCGATCACCCGCCGGTCCAGTCCGCCGTCCTGCAACGACAGGCAGACGGAGTCGATCACGAACCAGTATCGCACGATCCGGCGCTTGTCCGTTTCATAGAACGGGTCCGGCAGGATCGGGCTTGGCACGTGGTGGTGCGGAACAAGATAGTAATTGAGCTGCCCCTTGTCATTCAGCCGCGAGGTGATCTGCCGGTGATGCGCCTGAACAAATCGGCCGACGTTTTCTAACGGGCCCCATTCCTCGGCGGCAGGCTCTGTGCGGGCGGGCGCGCGGCATTCGCGACCTGCGACCAGATCGTCGTGATGCAGCACCGATCCCCAGATCGACGGATTGAAATGGCCCCGCCCGCCCGGCCACCAGATGCGCCCCTGCGACACCTGATAGGATGACGAGAGGAAGAACGCATTGGGCACTTTCATCCGTGTGCCGTCGTCCATCTCCGCCTCGAAATGCGGAGAGGCGAAACCCGGCGTGTCGTACCATGCCAGCGATGCGGTGCGGAATGTCGCCATGCCGACGATCACGAATGCCAGCGCGGTATAGCGGGCAGGGCGGGTCCATTCCGCGTCGCTGATCGCGGCCAGTGCGACCAGCAGGATCATGTTCAGCGCGATCCATTTCCAGAACAGCAGCCCAAGGGTGAACCAGACCGCCAGATGGAACAGGTCGAACAGCACGATCGACGCGATCAGCCAGCGGCGGCGCAGCGGGGCGACCAGCGCGAAAATCTGCACGCCGAACGCGAACAGGTTCATCGGCAGAAAAAGAAATTGCAGGACCGCATCCAGCCATTCGACCGCCCATGGAAAGGCGGCCAGTGGCAGCGTGCCCTTTTCCAGCGCGGCGGGAATGCCGTCATACAGCCGATTGTCGAACAGCCACGAGGTTACCCCGCCATCCATCGCCAGCTTGGCAAGGCCCGACCAGAAATAATTCGCCAGATGCGCGCCCACGCCCGCCGCGAACAGCATCAGCGCGGCCAGTTTCAACGCATCGGCATCCAGCCCGACTGCCTTGCGCAGCGTGCCGATCCGGTCGGCGGCGGACAAAAGCGCATAGCCGATGGCCCAGAATGCCAGTACCTCGGCAATATTGCGGATGTCGAGGGTGGAGAAATAGAAACCCGTCAGCCCCGTCTGCAATTCGCGGATCATCCACAGCAGCATGGCGGCGGCAAAGACAAGGCTGGGACGCCACAATCCAGCCAGTGCCAGCGCAACGCCGAACCAGCGCGCATGGCTGTGGAACAGCACCGCCGGATGGTCGGCAGGCATGGCGGCATAGGGAATGGCGAAAGGCTCGACCGCCATATACAGCGCCAGAAACACCGCGCCCGCGCGCAGGCCGCGCGATGCGAAGCGGGGCAGCGGGCGATAGCCTGCGGGCAGAAAAAGCGCGGCCAGCGACCCGACCACGCCGACCCAGACGAACACCAGTTCGGGTCGTTCGACCGCGATGAAATCGGTGCCATGCTTCAGCAGCGTAAAGCCCAGCAAGGTCGCGAACAGCGCCAGTAGCGCGGTCGTCAGCCGTGTCGAGGTGAACTCCGTGCCCCCGTCGCGGGCGCGAAAGGACGCGTCGGCAAGGCTGGCCATCAGCCCACCGGTCCGAATTGCAGACCCCGCAGATATTGCATGGTGACCGTTTCGCGCACCACCGTGCCGCTGCCGATCTGCACGCTGGCGGCGGATGCCTTGGGCTTGCTGCGCACGATATTGGGATCGTTGGGAAAGGCGACGCCATCGCGCAAATATCCGAACTTGCCGTTCCTGTCGCGGTCGTGCAGCACCACGATGGCATAGCGGCCCGCCTCGGGCGCGCGGATGCAGACGACGGGATCGCCGCTGGCGGGCATATTGTAACGCACGCGTTTGAACGGCTTGCCCTCGGCAATCAGCTTTTTGTCGGCAGCCAGGAAATCGCTGTCGTTCGCGGGATAAAGTTCGACCTGAAGGCGGCCCTCGCGGTCCTTCAGCCCCTTGACCGTCAGGCGCACGGCGGGGCCCGGTTCGGGGCTGCGGCAATCGGCCCCTTCGCGCCCGCGTTCCTCGCGCGGGGGGACGGGGAAAGGCGGGGCAGCCCAGGCGACAATGGGCGCGACCGTGGCAGTGACCACGGCAAGGCCCATGAACAGGCCCGCATGGGCGAAGAACGCATTCATGCTCCGGCTCCCTCCGCTTCCCACGCCCTCTGGCGCAGCACCGTGTCTCCCAGCGCGCGCGCGGCAAAGCGCGGGGCAAGGAAATTATTGAAAAACCGTGTTTTCATCGAGAAGGGGGTCAGGTGATAGGCAATCCGTTCGCCCAGCGTCCAGCGCACATTCCTGCGGCTGGTCCGCCGGTCGGACGAAATGCACCAGAAGTCGCGGTCATAGGCCTGCGTGCCCAGTTGCAGCACGCGATGCATCATCTCGTGGTCTTTCAGCACATAGGGCCAGATCGCCGCGTCATAACCGCCCGCCGCGCGCAGCGCGTTCAGGCGAAAGCATTGGCCCGCGCCGCTGGTATGGTTCTGCCGCGGCATCAGCCTTGCCGCGCCCAGCTTGTGCCAGCGGGCCAGCGTTGCCCTGAACCCGTGCGGATTTTCGGGAAGCAGCAGTGCCGCCGTCGCCACGCGGTCCATGCCGCCCGCGTCGAACAATTCGCCCGCGCGTTTCAGATAATGCGGCGGATAGAATGTGTCGGCATCGCAAATCGCCACAAGCTCGCTATCGGCGGCGTCGATACCGGCCTTTAACGCATGAACCTGTCCGGGCGTCGGTTCGGTAATGATCTGCGCGTCGATGCCGGTTTGGGCGATGATCGCGCGGGCATCACTGATGCAGCCGTCGGTCGATCCGTTATCGACCAGCACCAGCCGGAACGGCAGTGATTGCTGCGCCAGCGAACGAAGCGTGGCGGGTAAAAAATCGCGTTCGTTGAAAACGGGTATGACGACGGTCCAGCGCATTGCTTGTGATCACCTGCATGGTCGTTCGGGCCAAGGATTCACGCCACCCCATGACAGCAATTTGCGACATCGACGGGACAGTTCCGGCCAGGCCGTCGCATGACTGAAACCTTTGCCGCTCCGTCGCCGGGGCGGACTGAAACATTGCGGTAATCCAGTCGCAACACCGTCACGAAAGCGATGCAAGGGCGGGCTTCCACAGGGCGGAATCGAGGGTGGCCAAAGCGTGAAACCGACAGCACAGGGACAATCGGCCGCCGCACCCGTTCTGGCGGCGGACACGGCCATCGCGCCGTCGATCCCCAGCGGCGACCAGATCATCCGTGCGGGCAAGCGCCACTGGGCCAGATGGCTCGGATCGCTGATTTCGCTGGCGGTACTGGTGGCCGCGCTTTCGCAGTGGCAGCAACTGGATTTTGCGACGCTGCGCACCCTGTTGCCCACGTCTTTCGCGTTCTGGATCGCCTTTGTCGTCTATTACATGCTGGGTCCGGTCAGCGAGTGGCTGATTTTTCGCCGCCTGTGGCGATTGCCGCCCGCCGGTATCGTGCCGCTGCTGCGCAAGAAAGTCTCGAACGAGCTGGTGCTGGGCTATCTGGGCGAAGTCTATTTCTATAGCTGGGCGCGGCGCCACGGCAATCTGACGGCGGCACCGTTCGGGGCGATCAAGGATGTGGCGATCCTGTCGGCCATGGCAGGCAATGCGATCACGCTGGTCATGATGGCAGTCGGCTTTCCGCTGCTTTACGGTCTGGCCGACGGGCTCGACCTCGATCTCAGCCAGCGGACACTGGCGTTTTCGGTCGCCTTCATGGCGGTCAGCTCGATCATGGTGCTGGCCCTGCGCCGCCGCGTGCTCAGCCTGCCAAGGGACGAGCTTGTCTTTGTGCTTGCCATGCATTCGATCCGCATCGTGGCGGGGGCGGGCGTGCTGGCATTGATGTGGCATCTGGCGCTGCCGCAGGTCGGGCTGGTGTGGTGGGTGCTGCTGTCGCTGCTGCGCCAGCTGGTCACGCGCCTGCCGTTCGTTGCGAACAAGGATGTGGTCTTTGCCAGCATGGCGATCTTTTTCGTCGGCGGCGAAACCATGATCCCCGCGCTGATGGCGCTGGTCGCGGGTCTGGTGCTGGTGATGCATCTGGCCGTCGCGGCGGGCACAGGCATCTACGCATTGGTCGAGAAAGAGGGAGAGAGCTGATGCGGATCGTCGATGTCTGCGCCTTTTACACGCCGCGCGGCGGCGGCGTGCGCACCTATATCGACCGCAAGCTGCAAGCCGCCGGTCGCATGGGGCAGGAACTGATCGCGCTGGTCCCCGGCGAAAGCGACAGCATGGTGCAAGTCGCGCCCAATGCGTGGATCCGCTCGCTGGCGACGCCGACATTTCCGCTGGACCCGCGATACCGCTATTTTCACAGCGAGACGCAGCTTCACGCCGCGCTGGACGAATTGCGGCCCGATTTCGTCGAATGCGGCACGCCGTGGAGCAGTGCCGACATGGTCGCCAACTGGCGCGGCGATGCGCCTCGCGCGCTGATTATGCATCTGGATGTGTTCGCGACCTATCCCTATCGGTGGCTGGGCAAGATGATGGACCAGAAATCCATCGATCGCGGGTTCGACTGGTTCTGGCGGCGGCTGCGGCGTCTGGGCCGCGAATATGATTTCGTGGTCTGCGCAAACAATGAACTGGGCACCCGCACCGCGAACGGTGGCGTGCCGAATGTGGTGATCGAACCTATGGGGGTGGAACCGGGCGTGTTCGGACCGGACCGGCGCGACATGCCATTTCGCGCGCAGGTTCTGGCCAGTTGCGGCCTGCCCGATACGGCGACCCTGCTGGTGGGCGTGGGCCGTCATTCGCCCGAAAAGCGCTGGCCGATGATCGTCGATGCGGTGACGGCCGTGGGATATGACCACGATGTCGGCATGGTCATCATCGGCGAGGGGCGCGATACGCCGCGCATTCGGAAATCCATCGCGGGCAATCCGCATATCCGCTTGCTGGAACCCACCCGCGACCGCGCGGCGATGGCGCGGCTGCTGGCAAGTGCGGATTGCATGGTCCACGGCAGCGAGAGCGAGAGCTTTGGCATGGTCGGGGCCGAGGCGCGGGCCAGCGGCCTGCCGCTGATCGTGCCCGATCGCGGCGGCATGACCGATCAGGCCGCGGGCGGCATGGGATGGAGCTATAAGTCCGGCAACGGCCCTGCGCTGACATCGCGGCTGCGCAAGGTGCTGGGGCGCGGACTGATCGCGCCGACGCGCGCGCGTTCGGAACTGGCGGCTGCGGATGTTCGCACCATGGACCGCCATTTCGAAGAGCTGTTCACCCGATACGAAAGCTGTTTCGCCCGCCGCCGTGCAGCCTGATATAGCCATACGCCAACACATCGAGAGATTTCCGACATGACATTGCTCAAAGGGGCCCTTGCCCTTGCTGCTGCCGCCACCGCTTTCGCCGTGTTTCCCGCTGCTGCGCAAGAGGCGGTATCGGAACAGGTGATCGCCGCCGATCATGCGCGGCAGGGCGTCGCATCCGACGGAACCTCGATCTATGTCATCGACAATAACGCCATCACCCGCATCGCCATCGCGGATCGGCGGGTGACCGGCGAATGGACGGGCGATCCCGCGCTGTTTCCCCATCTCAACAGCTGTACGGTGGTAAAGGCAGAGCTGGTCTGCGCCTCGTCCAACTATCCGGCCGTGCCGCAGCTATCGACGGTCGAGATCTATGATTTGGCTTCGCTGGATCACACGCGCTCGGTCGTGCTGGGTGCAATGCCGGGATCTCTGACCGCGCTTGACCGGCATGACGGCAAATGGTGGGCGACTTTCGCCAATTACGACAATCGCGGCACGCCCGTTGGCCGCGACCATCGCGACAGCTTTCTGGCGCAGATGGACGATGATTTCCGCATCGTCCGCATGTGGGGCCTGCCCGAAGCCGTGCTCGAACGGCTGGCACCCAGCAGCGTTTCGGGCGCAAGCTGGAGCGAGGACGGATTGCTGTACCTCAGCGGGCATGACCGGCCCGAGCTTTATGTCGTTGCGCTGCCGGTCGCGGGCGGTGTGCTGCGCCATGTGGCGACGATCCCGATCATCTCGCACGGGCAGGCGATCGATATCGATCCCGTGGACACCGGCCTGATCTGGTCGATCGACCGCAAGTCCCGGACGGTGCATGCCAGCCGTCTGCCCGATCTGGCGTCGGGCGAATAGGCGTCCGGTTGCGGAATTCTGACCGCCAGTCGGCGCTTGCCACGAAAATGCCCCGAAAATCGCATCAACTTGCAGCTTTTCGCTGTCATATGCTTTAACAGGGACATTATCGACACGGGGGCATCGAAGGGGACTGATGCGCATACTGGCTCGCCGACCGCGATTGGCCTTATTCCTGGCCGGATCGTTGCTCTTCGCAGGGGCTTCGATTGCGCAGCCGACCGCGCCGCTTTCCACGCTGGAAGTGGCGATCCCCAAGCCCGATATTCCGCCTATCAAGCGCGTCGATCTGCCGGCCACCGGATTGCCGCAGATCGATGTGGCCCTTCCTAAACCGCCGCTGGCCAATCTGCCGCCCGCCGACTTTTCGGTGATGACCTATAATGTAAAGGGCCTGCCATGGCCGATCGCCACCGGCCGCGCCGCCGCGCTGGAACGGATCGCGGACCGGCTGGCATGGATGCGCAAGGGCGGAGTGCAGCCTGCCGTGGTCGTTTTGCAGGAAGCTTTCCGGTCAGAGGCGAAAGAGATCGGCGACCGTGCCGGTTACCGCTTTCAGATCGGCGGAGAGACCTTGTCGCGCACGACCTCGCCCGTATCCAGACGCTCCCCATTTCGTCGGCGCGCAAACGCGCCGCAACTGGATAGCGGGCTGGTGGTGCTCAGCGATTACCCCATCCTCGACGTCAACCGCGCCAGCTTTCCCGAAAGCGCCTGTGCGGGGATCGATTGCTATGCCGCCAAGGGCGTGGTGCTGGTCACGCTGGCCCTGCCGGGCAAGGGCCGGATCGAAGTGGCGACCACCCATCTGAACAGCAAGGGCGCGTCATGGGCATCGGAAAAGGAAACCGAACGCGCCTATCGCGAGCAGGTGGAGTTTCTGGTCGAATTTCTGGCGGACAAGCGCGATCATTCGGTGCCGCTGGTACTGGCAGGCGATTTCAATCTGGGTGACCGCGCCGAACGGCTGGCCATCCTGCCGCCCGCGCTGCTGGGGCTGAACGGCGGGAATGCGCCCGCCGAACCCCTGCGCCATTTTGTCGAGGCTGCGGACACGCATCTTGCACGGTCCAGCGATGCGCAATGGGTGGTCGAACGCGCGCGCGACATGCAATATGTGCTGCCCGGCAGCGGCAGGACGCTGGCCCCCGTGGCAGCCAGCATCCCCTTTGGCAGCGAAACGCGGGGCAAGCCGTTGTCCGACCACTTCGGCTATACCATCGAATACCGTCTGACGCAGAGCGACGGCAGCCTGATCGAAAGCCGCATCGCCGCCCGCGAGGAATAGGGCCCCTATTCCGCGCCCGAAGCGCGGTCGAACGGGGCAAGCGCGGCGATACCGGCTTGCAGCGCTTCACCTGCAGGCACGGCCAGCGCCAGATGATCGATCCCGCGACAGATCGACGAATAGGCCGCCGCCAGGGCGGGGCTGACGGGTTCGTCCGATCCGATCATGCTGGCAACGCTCCACCCCGCTGCCGGATCATGATAACCCCGGATCGCGCCGCGCAGATCGATGAATTCCGGATCGCGCGAAATATGCAGGATCAGCTCGTCATAGGCGCGCAGGATCGGTTGCCGCTCGTTCACCAGTACCTGCACGATGGCGTGGCGTAGATTGCCGGCAAGGCCCGTCAACCGTTCCGCCGTGCCTGCATTGCTGCGATAAAGCATTTCGAAGGCGCGCCGGATCAGGCTGGATTTCGACCCAAAGTGATAGGACGTGCTGCCCAGCGTCGTGCCCGCTTCGCGCGCGACATTGCGGAAGGTGAGGGCGGCAAAGCCCGATTGCAGCAGGATGCGCGCAGCCGCCTGATCGAGCGGGTCGGGCTCGGCCCCGTCCTCCGCCACTCCGAATTCGCGTGCTGCCATATCGCGGAAGGCTTGCCGGATCTGCGGGCGGGGCAGGGGATGGTTCTCGACAAAGGCGAACAGGACCTGCGCCGTCTCTCCGGTCAGGGCGCGGTCGAGCGGGCGGTTCCAGCGCAGGACATGCTGCGAAACCTCTCCATCGAAATAGAGCGCCAGCATCGCGGCGTGCGCCTCCATGCCGGTAATGGCGGCAAATTGCGTCCAGAAGCGACGCCATAGCGCCATCCATGCGCCATGCGCCTGCCCGTTGCCGCCGTTCGGAGCAGCGCTGCACGCCTCGCGCATGGCCATGGCGAGCGGCCGCTGCCCTTCGCACCAGTCGTCGATCAGACCGGCCACGAGCGCGGCGCGGGCAGACGTGTCGAGCGGCCTTTCGCGGACCCACTCCAGCCCGTCCAGCCGGTCTTTCACCCATGCTTCGGCCTGCTGCAACGCCTCTTGCTGCGCCGCCGCATACAAGTGTTCCAGATTTCCGAAGTGATAATCGATCGCGGATGCCGCGCAACCGGCGCGGGCCGCAATCGTGCGGACCGAGACATTCGCACTCGAAGAATCGCTCCAGCTGGCCAGTGTCGCGGCCAGAAGACGGTCGAAAGTCTCAAAAGTGACAGAATTGTGTATTTTTTCTGACTTCATTTTGATGTCTGCTTGTCTCTTATGGCAATTGTGCCGCCCAATTCGCGACTAATCAACCTCTCTATACAGTCGCTTATCAATATAGGGTCTTTGCGTCACAAAAGTTACATACAGACGTTCTAGCCGCCGCCCCGAAATCAATGCTTAGGGGTCTTTGGGTCATGCGTCTTACCGTTCCGTCCACGCGCCGTCGTCTGCTGTACAGCGCTGCTGTCGTCTCGTTCTTCGCCGCCGGCCAGGCATCGGCAGAGGAAGCCGAAACAATCGCTGCCGAAACGGTCAGCGAAATCGAATATGCCGGTGCGGATATCGTCGTCAGCGGTTCGATCGTTCAGGCGCAGGAAGATTCGATCGAGGCCAAGCGCAAGGCGGTGAACGTGACCGATATCGCCTCCGCCGACGCCGCCGCCCGCTTCCCCGATCAGAACGCCGCCGCCGCGTTGGCGCGCCTGCCTGCGGTCGCGGTGCAGCGCGATCAGGGGCAGGAGCGCTATATCCAGGTGCGCGGCGCGCCCAACCGCTGGACTTCGGTCAGCATCGATGGGGTGCCGATGATCGGCGTGGACGAAGGGGGCGAAAGCCGCGCCTTCCGCTTTGACGCAATCCCCGCCGTGATGCTGTCGGAAATGGCGATCAACAAGTCGCTGACGTCGGACCTGCAGGCCGATTCGGTCGTCGCGACCATCAACCTCAAAACCTATTCCCCGCTGGACCGCACGGGCTTCCACGTCGACGGCGATGTCGGTTACGGCTTCATGGATCTGGGCGACGGCGAACAGCGTCAGGGTTCGCTGCGCGCGTCATGGTCGAACGAAAGCTTTGGCGTGGTGGTCGGCGGATCGCATTACCGCCGCAAGCAGGTGACCGACAATCGCGAGGCATCGTATGACAGCGAGACGATGGACCCGACCAGCTTCTCCGTCCGCAATTACAAGCTGGAACGCTGGAACAACGGCCTGTTCGGCGGGCTGGAATGGAGCCCCGATGCAGGCCAGCGCGTGTTCGCCAAATTCATCTATTCCGAATTCAGCGATGACGAACAGCGCAACCAGTATGACTTTGGCGTCAGCGGCAACGATGTCGTCAGCATGCGCGGCAGTTTCAACTATGGCGAATACCGCAACCGCAACTACATCGGCACGATCGGCGGAGATTACGACGATCTCGACGGGTTCACCGCTTCGTTCAAGCTCAACTATACGCGCACCGAAAACACCACCGACCTGCCGCTGATCATGTCGAGCGCTTCGGCCCTGCCCGAGATGACGGTCGATTATTCCAACCCCGAATTCCCGATCTTCACCGTGGAAAGCGGCACTTTCGAACAGGCCGGCCTGTCGACGACCAGTGCGATCCTGCTGCCGCTGATTCAGGAAACAACATCCGACAGCTATACGCTGAAGGGCGATATTTCCAAGGAAGCGGGCGATCTGACCCTCTTTGCGGGCATGCTGTTCGCCGACCGCGATATTCAGGGCAACACCATGTCGCAGTCGAGCTATGTGCCGCTTGCCTATGGCATGGCGATCGGGCAGCCGTTCGACATCAATTCCTATATCACCGACCGCCCGTGGGAGACGAATTTCCCCTCCGGCCTTGCGCTGAACTATGCCGATAACAAGGCGATGACGGGCGATGCGATGGACCTGCTCGACGGGCTGGCCGCCGCGGGGCTGTGGGATCCGTCCAGCGCCATCGCGCCCACCACGCTTTACGGGCAAAAGGAACGCACGCTGGCGGGGTACGGCATGGCGCAATATGCCAGCGGCCCGCTGACTGTGATCGGCGGCCTGAGGATCGAGAAATATTCGATGGAGAACACCGGCCAGCTTCAGTCGGTCGCCACCGACGGGTCGACGGTCTTCACGCCCCAGACCTATGATTTCGACAAGACCGATTTCTTCCCCAGCCTGAACCTGAAGTTCGAGGCGAGCGACGATGTGGTCCTGCGTCTGGCGGGTCAGCGCGGCGTCTCGCGCCCGGCCTATGGCGCGATCCGCGTAGGGGCCAGCATCAACGATACGGCGACGCCGGGTACGATTTCGGGCGGCAATCCGGCGTTGAAGCCAGAATATACCTGGGGCGCGGATGCCAGCGTCGAATATTACCTGCCGGGCAACGGCCTGCTGTCGGTCGCCGGTTTCTATCGCTGGGTCGACAATGTGTTCTACAGCTCGGCCGAATTCGTCACGTCGGATTTCTATGACAGCGACGGGTTCGACCGCACCGGCTATCTCCTTGGCGGCACCTATAACGGGGAAAGCGGGACGCTGTATGGCTTGGAATTCAACGCGCTGAAGCAGTTCGATTTCCTGCCCGGACCGCTGGACGGATTGGGTTTTCAGGGGAATCTGACGCTGCTCGACGGTGATTTCGATACGCCCACCGAAAGCGGGCTGCCGTTTCAGGGCATGTCGGACACCATCGCCAATGCCTCGCTGTTTTACGAGAAATACGGCATTTCGGCGCGCGTCAGCTATCAATGGCGTTCGGACTGGACCGATACGCTGGGCGGCATGGGCGCGGGCGAGAACCGCAAGGGTTACGAAAACCTCGACGTGTCGCTGCGCTATGCGGTGACCGATGCGTTCACGCTTTACGCCGATCTGGCCAATCTGACTGACGAGAAATACATCGCCTATTCCGATACGATGGCTCATCCCACCGAAGTCGAACAGATCGGTTCGCGTTACATGTTCGGCATCCGTTTCAGCTTTTGAGGTGACCATGCGCAAGACCGCAATCGCAATCGCTACCCTTGGCCTGTTCGTGCAGGCGGGGGCGGCATCGGCCAGGAATATCGTCCTGTCGAACGACGACGGGCTGACCAGCAATGTGCTGGCCCTGTACAAGGCGCTGAAAGAGGACGGGCATGACGTGATCGTGTCCGTTCCCTGCCAGAACCAGAGCGGCATGGGCGCGGCCATTCTGGTCGGACGTCCGCTGACCCCGCTGAAGCAGAACTGCCTTGCCGATGCGGCCGAAGCAGGCGCGCCCGCTGCCGGTCCGATGACGCGCGAGGGGTTGCCCGGGGGCGACTTCTTTTACGTCGACGGTACGCCGGTGATGTCGATGCTGTACGGCGTCGACGTGCTGGGCCAGAAGCGTTGGGGCAGGGCGCCCGATCTGGTGCTGTCGGGCCCGAACGAAGGGCAGAACGTGGGCGCGATCGTGCTGAGTTCGGGGACGGTCAGCAATGCGCAATATGCCGCCGTGCTGGGCCATCCAGCCATCGCGCTGAGCGCGGGTGCGCGCACCGTGGACGAGGAAGGGCTGGACCATCCCGATTCCGCCACCGTCGCCGCATTGTCGGCAGATCTGGTCGAGGCACTGGCAGAACGTGCGGGCGATGGCCCGATGCTGCCCGCGGGAATCGCGCTGAACGTCAATTTCCCCGACAGGCTGGACGGGGCGGAATGGCGGCTTTCCCGCATCGGCACCTATAACGCCTATGCCATGAGCTTTAGCGACGACATGGCCGCCAGCGCCACGCCGGTGATGAAGGCGATGGCGGCAGAGCGCGGCATGGAAATTCCCGCCCTGCCGGGTCTGTCCTTTGGCATGAACACGGCCAAGTCGACCCAGGAGCAGGCTTCGGACGAATCCATCGTCTATCGCAGCGCCATCGCCGTCAGCCCGATGCAGGCGGGCTATGCTGCCGGTGCGGCGGACGAAGCGCTGATTGCCGAAAAACTGGCCGGTTTCCTGACCGCGCCCGCCGAATAAGGGAAACTGTTCGATGCGTAAGATTGCACTGCCGCTGGCAGCCCTGTTCCTGCTGCCCGCTTGCGAGCAGGCGGCAACCCCCGAAGCGACCGCCGAAACCCTCTCGCCCGTTGCCGCGAACGAGATTGCGCTGGCCGATGCGCGCCGCGTGCTCGATCTGGAAGGCGGGGTCAATTTCCGCGATCTGGGCGGCTATCGCACCGACGACGGGCGGATCACCAAATGGGAAACGGTCTATCGCTCCGGCTCTCCCGCAGGGTTGACCGATGCCGATGTGGCCGAGCTGAAGCGGCGCGGTATCCGCACCTTCTGCGATTTCCGCGCCAATGACGAGCGCGAGGCCGAGCCGAACCGCTTTGTCGAGGCCAATTCGGATGTCGAATACTGGACCCGCAACTATTCCAGCGAAAGCGCCAGCGGCGATCTTTCGGCGGTTCTGGGCGGAGAGGACGCGAGCCCCGAGAAGACCCGCGCGACCATGATCGCCATGTACCGCGACCTGCCCGAGGCCAATGCCGACAGCTATCGCGCGATGTTCCGCTTTCTGGCCGAAGGCGCCACCCCGCTGACGTTCAATTGCACCGCGGGCAAGGATCGTGCGGGCACGGGGGCGGCGTTGCTGCTGACCCTGCTGGGTGTTCCGCGCGAAACGGTGGTGGCCGATTATGCGATGTCGGACGATATCGTCGATTACCGCGCGCAAATGCAGGAAACGGCGGCGAAGAACCCTGCCTATGCCGCGCTGGCGCAAATGCCGTGGGAACTGGTCGCACCGCTGGTGGCGTCGGACCCGGCCTATATCAAAAGCGCGCTGGCCGCTTTGGAAGAGAAATACGGATCGGTCGATGCGTTCATCGAACAGGAACTGGGCGTCACGCCCGAAATGAAGGCGAAGATCCGCGCCAATATGACCGAGACGGTCTGATTGACAGGTCGGCTGGTGGGGTGGATGCCCTGCCAGCCGCCCGATCAGTCGTCGGAATGAGTCGAAACATGCCTGGTTGAAAGATGTTGGGCAATCGCGGCGCAGGCCAGCAATTGCAGCTGGTGAAAGATCATCAGCGGCAGGATGACCGGCCCGACCAGCGCCGCCGGAAACAGCACGCCCGCCATGGGCACGCCCGAGGCCAGGCTCTTTTTCGAACCGCAGAACAGGATCGTGGCGCGGTCGGCCCTGTCGAACCCCGCCTTGTGCGCGGTAAAGGCGACGATGCCCAGCACCAGCGCCAGCAGCACGCAGCATAGCGCAATGATCGCGGCCAGTTGCCATGGATCGATCTGGCGCCACAAACCGTCGACCACCGCCGCGCTGAACGCGGCATAGACCACCAGCAGGATCGACCCGCGATCGGTAAAGCCGACCAGCGCCTTGTGCCGGTCGATGAAGCCCGCCGTGATGGGGCGAGAGAGATGGCCCGCCAGAAAGGGCAGCAGCAATTGCACCACGATCGCCTCTATCGAGGCGAGCGTATCGCCCGACGCGCCTCGCGCCCCGATCAGCAGGGCGGTCAGCAGCGGGGTGATGAAAATGCCCGCAAAGTTCGAAAACGACGCCGCGCAGACTGCCGCCGGAACATTGCCCCGCGCGATGGAGGTAAAGGCGATGGAGGATTGCACCGTCGACGGCAGCAGCGTGAGGAACAGGAATCCCGTCGCCAATATGCCCGGCAGGAACAGCGCCGCCAATGCCGACGCGCCCAGACCCAGCAGCGGAAACAGCGCAAAGGTCGCCAGAAACACGGTGATATGCAGCTTCCAGCTGGTCAGCCCCGACAGGATGGCCGCGCGCGACAGCTTTGCCCCGTGCAGAAAGAACAGCAGCGCAATCGCCGCCTTGACGATCCAGCCCAGCCAGACCGCCGCCATGCCCGATACCGGAAGCAGGCTGGCGACGATCACGCTGACCAGAATGGCGATGCTGAAACGGTCGATCTTGCGGAGAATTCTGAACAATCGGCACCCGATATCAATGGCGGGACCGATCCGATAGCGCGTATCGCGATAGGGCGCTAATCCCATTGCTGCCGTGACTTTGTGGCGGTCAGCGGTCTAGTCCCGAGGCTTGGCGGGCAAATGCGGCCAATCGGGATGGGGCGAAGCAGTGGTCGGAACAGTCGATGCGATTGTCGTCGGGGCAGGGGTGGTCGGCCTTGCCATTGCGCGCGATCTGGCGCTGGCGGGCCGAGCGCCGCTGGTGCTGGATGGCGAAGCGCAGTTCGGATCGTGGACCAGCAGCCGCAATTCCGAAGTAATCCATGCCGGCCTGTATTATCCCGAAGGTTCGCTGAAAGCGCGCCTGTGCGTCGAAGGGCGCGGCTTGCTGTACGATTTCTGCAAGGCGCGCGGCGTGCCGCATCGCCGGACAGGCAAGATCATATTCGCGCATGATGCTGCGCAAACGGGCGAACTGGACGCGATCGAGGCGCGGGGCCGGCAGGCGGGCGTTCGCGATCTGGTCAGGCTGGACCGCGATGCTGTGCTGGCGCTGGAACCAGAACTCGCCTGCGCGGGCGCGCTGCTGTCGCCGTCGACCGGCATTGTCGACAGCCACGCATTAATGCTGGCCCTGCTGGGCGAGGCGGAGGCACATGGCGCCATGCTGGTCACGGGCAGCCGCGTGGCGCGGATCGCGCAGGCTGGCGGCTTGTGGCAGGTTTTTCTGGACGGTGCGGACGACGCGGTGGTGGCATCGCCCGTGCTGGTCAATTCGGCAGGGCTGGCGGCGCAGGAACTGGCGCTGGCAACAGAAACGCTGGACCCCGCCCATGTGCCGCCCGCCTTTTATGCGCGCGGCGTCTATTTCACCTATGGCGGCAAGGTGCCGTTCCGCCATCTGATCTATCCGGTGCCCGAACCCGGCGGGCTGGGCACGCATCTGACGCTGGATATGAACGGGCAGGCGCGCTTTGGCCCCGATGTCGAATGGATCGAGGCGGTTGATTACACCGTCGATCCTGCGCGCCATGCCAGGTTCGCCGCCGCTGCACGGCGCATCTGGCCCGCGCTTGATCCCACGCGCCTGCAGGCCGGATATGCGGGCGTGCGGCCCAAGATCACCGGGCCGGGCGAGGCGGCGGGCGATTTCGTGATTTCCGGCCCCGCCGACCATGGCTGCGCGGGACTGGTCAATCTGTTCGGCATCGAAAGCCCGGGGCTGACTTCGTCGATGGCGATTGCGCGCCTTGTTTCCGGCAAACTGGAATAGTTCGTGACGGAAATGCTGGACTAACGCGCGTCTGCCCCCCATGCGGCGCGACATATTGCGCCGAAGGAGTGGTAGAGTTGAACAGGAATTGCGTGCTCAGCCTGTCATGCGACGACAGGCCGGGGCTGGTCGCCGCCATCGCGGGCTTTCTGGCCGAACGCGGCGGCAATATCACCGATGCCGAACAATATAACGATGCTTCGACGGGCCGTTTCTTCATGCGCGTCGCATTTGACCACGGGCCGACCGATCCTGCCGATTATCACAGTGGATTCGGTCCGCTGGCGGCGAAACTGGGAATGGACTGGCGTTTGCGCGCGCCTGCGTACCGGCCCAAGGTGCTGTTGATGGTCAGCAAGTTCGACCATTGCCTTGCCGACCTTTTGAACCGCAAGCGTTCGGGCGAGCTGGTGATGGATGTGGTCGCCATCGTGTCGAACCATCCGAAAGAAGCCTTGGCCGGTTCGCTGATCGGCGATATCCCGTTCCATCATCTGCCCGTATCGCGCGAGACGAAGGCGCAGCAGGAGGCGCAGGTCAAGGCGCTGGTCACGGCAACGGGGGCCGAACTGGTCGTTCTGGCGCGCTATATGCAGATATTGTCCGATGACATGGCGGCGTTCCTGTCGGGGCGGTGCATCAATATCCACCATTCGTTCCTGCCGGGGTTCAAGGGGGCCAAACCCTATCACCAGGCGCATGATCGCGGGGTGAAGATGATCGGCGCGACCAGCCATTACGTGACTGCCGATCTGGATGAAGGGCCGATCATCGTGCAGGACGTGCAGGCGATTACCCACAAGGACACGGCCGAGGACATGGTCGCGCGCGGGCGCGATGTGGAACGCCGCGTGCTGGCCCGCGCGGTCAAGGCGCATCTGGAAGACCGCGTGTTCCTGAACGGCGAACGCACGGTTGTGTTCAGCGACTGATTGCGGTCATATCGCCGAGCTGAACCGCCGCGGCGATTGCTGGCGATAGGGATCGAACAGCGCCGCGATTCCGCGTGCATAGGGCAGGCCTTCGGGTGTGATATGCAGATGCTCGCCCTGCATGGCGGCAAGGCCGCGATCCTCGAACACGGCCAGCCGGTCGCTGACTTCGGCGCGCAGGGCAGGGGGCACCCATGCGGCCTGTTGGCACAGCAGCCCTTCGATCACCGATGCGCGCCGGCGGTCGTCATCGCTGCGGGCAATGCCGCGTTCGACCGGCAGCCGCCCTTCGCCTGCGATCATGCGGTAACGCCCGCTGTTCTTCTCGTTCTGCGACAGCAGATCGGGAAAGCTGCTGATCGCCGATGCGCCAAGCCCGATCAGAACGGGGGCCTCGTCATCGGTAAAGCCCTGAAAATTCCGGCGCAGCGTGCCCGACAGGGCCGCGCGGGCCAGCGGGTCGTGCCCCGGCTTGGCGAAATGGTCGAAGCCGACGGGGGCATAGCCATGGGTACAGAAATAGCTGTAGCCGAGCGAGGCCATGGCAAAGCGCGCGCCGCCGTCGGGCAACCGGCTGTCGTCGATGGCCGCCTGCCGCTTTACGATATGCGGCACATGGGCATAGCCGAACAGCGCCACCCGGTCCGCGCCGAGAACGCGGGTGCGGTGCATGGAATCGACCAGATCTTCCTGCGTCTGCATCGGCAGCCCGTACATCAGGTCGAAATTCAGCGATCCGACCCCCGCATCGCGCAGCCAGTCGACCGCGCGGACGATCTCGTCCTCGGCCTGGACGCGGCCGATCGCCTTTTGGCAATGGGGGGCAAATGTCTGCACGCCAAGGCTGGCGCGCTCTATCCCGACATGGCCGATCACATGCGCCCAGTCCGCCGTCATCGAACGGGGGTCCAGTTCGATCGACAGCACCGGATCGACCAGCGCGAATTCCAGCGTCAGCCGGTCCATCAGCCGCACGAAATCGACGGGGTCGAGCGCATTGGGACTGCCCCCGCCGAACGACACACGCCGCACCCGGGCATGGCGCGGCAATAGCGAGGCCGTCAGCGCGATTTCGCGATAGAGCGCCGTCAGATAGGAATCGAGCCGCTGGCGGCGGCCCGATGCGCCGGTGTTGCAGCCGCAGTAAAAACAGATCTTCTCGCAAAAGGGGATATGGACATAGAGCGAAACATCGCCCTCTGCGCGCTGGATCGCGTCACGCGTGACATCGGGCGATAGCGGGCCGAATTCGGCCGCGGTCGGAAAGCTGGTGTAACGCGGCACCGGCGTTGCCAGCAGATCGGGATGATAAGGCCACATGAGGCCTTTGTTTCACGCAGCAGGATAGGTGTCCTTGCGCTGGATCAAACTTTCCCGCGCGCGCCCTTCTTTTTGGCCGCTTCGTTCCGGCATGCGCCGCCATGGCAGCCCTTGGGATGGCAGGGAGCGGGTTCGTGCCTGTCCTTGCGGTTCAGGGGGATGGAGACGGTGCCGCCATCGCATAGGGCGACCGTGATCGTATCGCCCGCGCGCGCAGGGCCGGTGCCCGCCATCAACGGGACCAACGCGGTCAGCGCAAGGATTTCGGCCTTCACGGGTGTTCTCCCCCTGAATCGGCGGCATTGGCACCATCCTCATCCTCATCGATCAGGATGCGATTGGCCGCTCCGTCCAGATCGTCGAACTGCCCGCTGCGCATCGCCCAGAAGAACGCCGCCAGCCCGCATGCGCCCATCAGCAGGGCAATCGGGATCAGGAAGACCATGCCGCTCATGCCGCGTCTGCCTTTGCCGCGCGGGCCAGTCGCAGCGAATTGCCGACCACGACCAGAGAGCTGAGCGACATGGCGATGGCCGCGATCAGGGGCGTAACCATGCCTGCCAGCGCCAGCGGGACCGCGCAGATATTATACAGCACCGCAACGCCGAAGTTCTGCCGCACGACCCGCATGGTCGCGCGCGCCACGCGCAGCGCCGCGACCACGGGCATCAGCCTTTC
The DNA here is from genome assembly GCF_020985305.1 of Croceicoccus sp. Ery15. Classification (NCBI taxonomy): domain Bacteria; kingdom Pseudomonadati; phylum Pseudomonadota; class Alphaproteobacteria; order Sphingomonadales; family Erythrobacteraceae; genus Croceicoccus; species Croceicoccus sp. Ery15. The sequence continues at coordinate 1,555,171 of NZ_CP087588.1, read as the reverse complement.
GCCCACGAAGACCGCGTCGGCGGCCTGCTGGCTGGCATCGCTGGCCGTGCCGGGCGCGATGGATGCATGGGCGGCGGCAAGGGCTGGCCCGTCGTTCAGCCCGTCGCCAACCATCAGCGGAAAACGCCCTTGATCTTTCAATGCGGATAGCACCGCCAGCTTGTCCGCGGGCAACTGGCCGCCCGCGCCGTCGATGCCCAGCTGCGCGGCAAGCGGGGCGACCACCGCGTTCCGGTCGCCCGACACGATGCGCGATGCGATGCCCATCGCTTCCAGCGCGCCGATTGCCTGCCGTGCGTCGCGGCGCAGCGGATCGCGGAAACGGATCGTGATGCGCGCGTCGCCGATCCGCAGCGAACTGGCCATGGCGGCACCTGCATCCTCCACCCGTTCCAGCGCGACCCCGACATCGCCGAGCATTCCGGAAAGCCCGCGCCCGCCGCTTTCGACCACATCGGTCAGGGCGGCGGGTTCGACCCCTTCGGCCTGCAAGGCAGCGACCAGCCCGCGGCTGAGCGGGTGGCGGCTGTGCTGCGCCAGCGCCAGCGCGACCGGTTTTTGCTCTGCGTCCAGCGCCGTCACATCGGGGCGCGGTTCGCCAAGGGTCAGCGTGCCGGTCTTGTCGAAAATCGCCACGTCCACCTCTGCCAGACGTTCCAGCGCGCTGCCGTCTTTCACCAGCAGGCCGCGCCGGATCAGCGCATTGCTGGCCACGACCTGCGCGGCAGGCACGGCCAGCCCCATCGCGCAGGGGCAGGTGATGATCAGCACGGCAATCGCGATCACGGCCGATTGATACCAGCCTGCGCCCGCGATCATCCAGCCGGTGAACGCCAGCGCCGCCAGCGAATGCACGGCAGGGGCATAGAGGCGCGAGGCACGGTCGGCGATCCGCACATAGCGCGAACGCGACTGCCCCGCCTCGTCCATCAGCCGCGCGATTTCGGCAATGGCCGTGTCCGGTCCGGCGGCGGTAACGCGCACCCTGACCGGGTCCATCATATTGATCGCGCCCGCATGGACCGTGCCGCCCGCACCGATGCGTTCGGGGGCGCTTTCGCCGGTCAGCATGGAATTGTCGACCGTCGCGGCACAGCCTTCGACGATGCCGTCGGCGGCCAGTGCCTCTCCCGCCGCGACCAGCATCAGCATGCCCGGCTCCAGCCGCTCTGCCGCGACACGGCGCGAGGAGCCGTCGGGCTGGATCACGCTGGCGCTGCGGCCCATCCGGCCCAGCAGCGCCCCGATGCCCGCGCGCGTCCGGTCGCGCATCATCGCATCCAGCACGCGGCCCGCCAAAAGGAAGAACAGCAGCATCACCGCGCTGTCGAAAAACGCATGTTCGCCGCCCGTCAGCGTCTCATACAGGCTTAATCCCGTGGCGAGCAGCACGCCAATGGAAATGGGCACGTCCATGTTCGTCCGGCGATACCGCAGCGCCATCCATGCCGATGCGAAGAACGGCTGGCCCGCATAGGCGACCACCGGCAGCGCGATCAGCGCGCTGATCCAGTGGAACATGTCGCGGTTCACACCCTCTGCGCCTGCCCATACGCTGACCGAAAAGAGCATGATGTTCATCATGCCGAACCCCGCCACGGCAAGGGCGCGCAGCAGGCGTTTGGTATCGCGGTCGTCGCGGCCCAGCGGATTATCGGCCAGTGCCTGCGCCTCGAACCCCAGATGCCGCAGCGCGTCGACCAGATCGCTTTCATCCAGCCGTGCATCGTGGCGCACCGCGACCCGCTTGGCCGAGAAATTGACCCGCGCCGATGCCACCCCGTCCAGCCCGCCCAGCCCGCGCTCGATCTTGGCGATGCAGCCCGCGCAGCGCATGCCGGGCACGGTCAGCCGCGTATCGAACAGAGGAAGCCCGGTCGCGGTCGGGTCGTCAAAAACGGCATTGGCGGAGAGCGTGCCGGTCAATCGACTTCCCCTTCGCCTTTCCATTCATCGCCATGCGCGCTGACGGTCAGCCGCACGATCCAGCGCCCCCCGGGCAAGGGATCGGCACTGGCATAGGCGCCATCCCCGCGCGGCCGCAACGCCAGATGCGTGACCGTGCTGTCGCCCATCGGGCGGCGCAGCATGGCATCGACCTTCGCACTGGCGGGCACGCCGCCGGTTGCAATCGCCAGCCTGCCGTCCGGTGCCCGCGCCATGGTGGCGGACCAGCCAAGCGCTTCCTGCGCGCGGGCGCGATCCAGCCAGCCGTTATAATTCTGGCTGGCGACATAGGAGTTTTCGACGACCACGCCGTTGAACCCCTTTACCGCGAATGCGGCCATGGTGAAATTGACCGCGACCACGATGCCAAAGCCGGTGACCAGCACCGCCAGCATGTGTTTTCCGGTGAATTCGCCCTTCATTGCTTGCTTCCCGCCATCATTGCCCCCCCGGCGCGGAGAACCGCGTTTCTTCCGCATCCTGTTCGCGCTGTTCGTCCTGAGAGGTGACGAGGATGCGGAATTCCTGTTCCCCGGTGCCGGCAGGCGCGGCGATATAGGCGCGCACCGTCTGCGTCTGGTCGGCATCGACATGCACGATTTGCGTGGGGGCGGCATTGTCGCGCATGATCGTATCGGTCCACATCACCGCGCCGGGCAGGCCCTGTACCGCGACTTCCATGTCGCGCGGCCTGCTCTCCATATTGCGCAGTTTCAGCGTATAGGCATTGCGGATCGTGCCGTCGGACAGCACCATGAAGGGCGGGTTGCGATCGGGCGATACGGTCAGGCCGGTATGGCTGCGATTGCCCAGCGCGAACAACATGACAAGGCCGATGGCGACCCAGATGCCGAAATAGACGATGGTGCGCGGTCGCAGCAGAGTTTTCAGGATCGGGCGCGGCGGCGCGCCTTCGGCCTCGGCCTTGCAATCTTCCAGCGTGGCGTAATCGATCAGACCGCGCGGGCGGCCCACATCCTTCATCACGCGGTCGCACGCATCGATGCACAGCGCGCAGGTGATGCAGCCGATCTGCGGCCCTTCGCGGATGTCGATGCCGGTGGGGCATACCGCAACGCACTGGTTGCAATCGATGCAGTCCCCGAACGCGTCGGGCGCTTTCGCGGCCTTCTTCACGCTTCCGCGCGGTTCCCCGCGCCAGTCCTTATATGTGACGATCAGCGATTTCTCGTCCAGCATCGCGGTCTGGATGCGCGGCCATGGGCACATATAGATGCACACCTGTTCGCGCATGAAACCGCCCAGCGCGAATGTGGTAAAGGTCAGCACCGCCACCGTGGCATAGGCGACCGGATCGGCGGTTCCCGTAAAGAATTCGCGCAGCAATGTGGGCGCATCGGCAAAATACAGGATCCACGCGCCGCCGGTGGCAAAGGCAATGGCCAGATAGATCGTCCATTTGAACGCGCGCCGCGCGATCTTGGCAGGGCCCCACGGCGCCTTGTCCAGCCGGATGCGTGCATTGCGGTCGCCATCGACCAGCCGGTCGATATGCTGGAACAGGTCGGTCCACACGGTTTGCGGACAGGCATAGCCGCACCACGCGCGCCCCACCGCGCTGGTGACGAGGAACAGGCCGATCCCCGCCATGATCAGCAGCCCCGCGACGTAATAGAATTCGTGCGGCCAGATCTCTATGCCGAACATATAGAAGCGGCGATTGGCCAGATCGACCAGCACTGCCTGATCGGGTGCATAGGGACCGCGGTCCCAGCGCAGCCAGGGCGTGATGTAGTAAATCGCCAGCGTGACGACCATGACGAACCATTTGAAGCGCCGGAACGGGCCGTCGATGCGCTTGTTATGGACGACATTGTGCTTTTCATAGAGCTGGAGCGGCGGGGCATCTGCCGAAGATGCCCCGCTTTGTGTGCCCTTGTCGGGCCGCTTCAGATCGCCGTCACCGTGCTGCATCGGCCTCGTCCGGGGTAGCTGGCGCAGTTTCGGGCACGACATCCTCGCCCCCGCCCAGCGAGTGGACATAGGCAGCCAGCATCTTGATCGTCACCGGATCGAGCCTGCCCTGCCACGCGGGCATGACGCCCATGCGCGGATTCAGGATCTGCGCGGCAATATCCTCCCGGCTGTCGCCATAGATCCAGATCGCATCGCCCAGATCGGGCGCGCCGAATTCGCGCATGCCCTGTCCGGTCGGGCCATGGCAGGCCGCGCAATTATCGGCATAGAGCTGCGCGCCTGTCGCATTCGCCTTACCCCGCCCGCTGAACGACAACACCTGATCGGTCAGCGCGGCCAGCTGCGGCGCTTCGAACATGCCGGCAAAGGCGGGCATGACCGACAGATGGGTTTCATCGTCGCCCGGATGGCGGATGCCGTGCCGGATCGTGCGTTCGATCGCTTTCAGATCGCCGCCCCACAGCCAGTCGTCGTCGTTCAGATTGGGATAGCCCTTGGCCCCGCCAGCCGCGCTGCCCGCTGCGCCCGAGCCGTGACACTGCACGCAATTCACCTGAAACGCGGCGCGGCCACCGGCCACGGCCTGCGCCATCATGGTCGAATCCTCGGGCAGCCGCTCGATCGGAATGCGGGCCAGTTGCGCGCGAAAGGCGCTGCGCCCGTCTTCCACCGCGGCCAGTTCCTTTTGCAGCTCGCCGCGGCTGCTCCATCCCAGATAGCCCTTGGTCGCGCTGTCGATCATCGGCCATGCCGGATAGGCAATGACATAGCCGATCGAAAACACGATGGTCGCATAGAACACCCACAGCCACCAGCGGGGCAGGGGGGTGTCCAGCTCCTCGATACCGTCCCATTCATGCCCGACGGTGTGGGTGCCGGTGGGCTCGTCGAACCGTTTATTCTCCACCGTCATTCTCCTCGAAGATCGAGTTTGCAGCCGTCCGGTTGTGCTTCTTTGCGCCGGGGCGGAACGGCCATGCGCACAGGGTGACAAAGATCGCGAACATCACGACCAGCCCGATGCCGTCCGCGAAATGGCGCAGCGTGTCATAGGTGCTCATCGCGGTTGCTCCCCTTCCACTTGGCCTTCGATACCGGCTTGCTCCGCTTCGTTCGCGGGGGTGCGCAGGGCGGGGTCATCCACGGCGATTTCCTCCATCGCGGCGGCGCTTTCGAAATCGACCAGAGTGCCCAGCATCTGCAGATAGGCGATGACCGCATCCATCTCGGTCAGGCGCTGCGGATTGCCGTCGAAATCGCGGATCTGCGCCTTGGGATAGCGGTCGGCCAGATCGCCCGCGTCGATGGCATCGCCCGCCTGCGCGCGCAGGTCCGCCTTCGCATTGTCGATATCGGTTTGCGTATAGGGCACGCCGATCGACGCCAGCGCCGACAGGTTTCTGGAAATATCGGGCACGTCGAGGTCGTTTTCGGCCAGGAACCCGTATTGCGGCATCACGCTTTGCGGCACCACGCTTTGCGGGTCTTTGAGATGCTGGACATGCCATTCGTCAGAGTATCGTCCGCCCACGCGGGCAAGATCGGGCCCCGTGCGTTTCGACCCCCACTGGAACGGATGGTCGTACATCGATTCCGCGGCCAGGCTGTAATGGCCGTAACGCTCCACCTCGTCACGGAAGGGGCGGATCATCTGGCTGTGGCAAGTATAGCACCCCTCGCGGATATAGATGTCGCGTCCTGCCAGCTCCAGCGGGGAGTAGGGGCGAACGCCTTCCACTTCCTCGATCGTGTTGTCGATCCAGAACAGGGGCGCGATTTCCACGATCCCGCCGATGGCAACGGCGACGAAAGTCCCGATGCTCAGCAGGGTGATGTTGCGTTCCAGCTTCTTGTGCTTGTTCATGATGCCCTTGGCTTCGGGCTGCGCTGTCGTGCTCATCAGATGGCTCCTCATTCGGCCGGAACGGCAGCGGGAAGGGGGCGGTCGGCCTGCGGGTTGTAGGCCGCGTCGCGCATCGGCGCTTCGTCGCGCAGCCTGCCCGCCAGCGTCATCCAGAAATTATAGGACATGACCAGCGCGCCCGAGAGATAGAGCAGCCCGCCGAACGCGCGCAGCACATACATTGGGAACATGGCGGCAACCGTGTCGGCGAACGACCAGACGAGATAGCCGTCGGGGCCGTATTCGCGCCACATCAGGCCCTGCATCACGCCTGCGACCCACATGCTGGCGGCATAGAAAACGATGCCGGTGGTCGCGAGCCAGAAGTGCCAGTTGATCATGCGCAGCGAATACATCCGCTCGCGCTTCCACAGGCGCGGCATCAGGTAATACATGCAGGCAAAGGTGATCATGCCGTTCCACCCCAGCGCGCCGGAATGGACGTGGCCGATGGTCCAGTCGGTATAATGCGACAGGCTGTTGACGCTTTTGATCGACAGCATCGGCCCTTCGAAAGTGGACATGCCGTAAAAGGCCAGCGCCATCACCATCATGCGGATGATCGGATCGGTGCGCACCTTGTCCCACGCGCCGTTCAGCGTCATCAACCCGTTGATCATGCCGCCCCAGCTGGGCATCCACAGCATCACGGAAAACACCATGCCCAGCGTCTGCGCCCAGTCGGGCAGGGCAGTATAGTGAAGGTGGTGCGGACCCGCCCAGATATACAGGAAGATCAGCGACCAGAAGTGGATGATGGACAGGCGATAGGAATAGACCGGACGTTCGGCCTGTTTGGGCACGAAGTAGTACATCATGGCCAGAAAGCCCGCGGTCAGGAAAAAGCCCACCGCGTTATGGCCGTACCACCACTGGGTCAGCGCGTCCTGAACCCCGCTGAACAGCGAATAGCTGCGCGTGCCCATCAGGCTGACGGGGACCGCCAGATTATTGACGATATGCAGCATGGCGATGGTGACGATGAACGCCAGATAGAACCAGTTCGCCACATAGATATGCGGTTCGCTGCGCTTCAGGATCGTGCCGACGAACACCGCGAAATAGGCGACCCAGACGATGGTCAGCCACAGATCGACATACCATTCCGGCTCGGCATATTCCTTGGACTGCGTGATGCCGAGGAGATAGCCGGTCGCGGCCAGCACGATGAACAGCTGATACCCCCAGAACACGAAACGGGCGAGCGAAGGGAAGGCCAGTTGCGCGCGGCAGGTGCGCTGCACCACGTAAAAGCTGGTCGCGATCAGCGCATTGCCGCCGAACGCGAAAATCACCGCGCTGGTGTGCAGCGGACGCAGGCGCCCGAAATTGAGGTAGGGTTCAAGGTTCAGCCATGGGAACGACAGCTGAAGCGCGATGAACACGCCCGCCAGCAATCCGGCAAGGCCCCAGAACATCGTCGCGATCACGCCCCAGCGGACCGGATCGTCATCGTACATGCCGGTATTGGCGGGCATTTTGAAAAAGCTGCGCGCCTTTGACGCGGGATCGAACCGCGCGGCCGACACCCACATCAGTACGAAACCGACAAGGGCAATGATGGTGGCATGGGCGGCAAAGCCCTTGTCCGGTGTGACCAGGGCGACAAACCCGGCCAGAAGCATCACGCCAAACCATAGGATGACGCGTCCGACTGCCGATTCCGCTTGCATGAAAAGAGTCCTCCGTTCCGCCTTGTCCTGTCGGACTAGGCGGCGCGACCCGTGGCCGCATTGATCCAAAGCAAATTTGAAAGGTCTAGCCCCATTCAGCCTGCGACGCGAAATTGTCGGGGCGGGGGCGGGCATTGCCTGCCCGATCTCAGGGCTAACCCTGATCGGGAGGACAGGACACGCCGCGCCAATGCCGCAAACCGGCTGCCGGATGGCCGGATGCACCGCAACAGGCTGCAAGAGCCGCGAATCGGCATCGCGGGCCGGGCCGGGCGCATGGGAATGGTCGTCATCATGCGGAAACCCCTGGCCCGATTACGCGCCGCGATCATTGATATGCGTCAATGAATGCGGGGCGGGGCGGGCGCATCTGGCCGGGCAGGCGTCGCGGTTCGAACAGGCCGCATGGTGCGTGCCTTGCCGTGTCGCTTTCATCACAAGGTTCAGGACGCGATAATGAAAAAGACCCTGTTCGCGGCGGCTGCGGCCGTCTTTGCCATGGCCGCGGGCCACGCGCAGGCCCAGGAAGCCGGTACGGTTCAGGTCAAGCTGCTGGGCACCGCCGTGATGCCCGACGGCAAGATCACCGATGTCGACACCGATCTGGTCGGGCTGCCCGCCGATACGCAGACCAGGGCGAACGACAATTTCGTGCCCACGCTGGCGATCGAATATTTCTTTACCGATTATCTGTCGGTCGAAACGATCTGTTGCCTGACCCAGCACGATGTTGACGCGACCAGCGGCATTCCCGGCGCGGAACTGGTGTCCAACGCCAGACTGATCCCGGCGACCGTCACGGCCAAGCTGCATGCCGATCTGGGCGCGGTGAAGCCCTATATCGGGGCAGGCCCATCGCTGTTCCTGTGGATCGACGAAAAGCCGGGTTCGACCGCGGTCGATCTGGGGGTCGACAGGTTCAAGATGTCGAACGAGCTGGGTTTTGCGCTGCAGGCGGGCGTCGATATTCCGCTGGGCGATGGACCGATGGGCGTGACCCTCGACGCCAAGCGCTATTTCATCGACACCGATGCCAAATGGTACGTGGACGGGACCAAGGTGATCCAGACTACGCACAAGCTCGATCCGTGGGTGCTCAGCGCCGGTCTCAGCTACCGGTTCTGACCGGATCGCGCGCACGGCGACCCCTGACGAACGGGGGGCTGTACCAATTGATACAGCGCCCCCGTTGCCAAGCGTCTAGTCAGGCAGCGGTTCCGGCTCGAGTCGCGGGGGACGGACTGGAGCCGGGACTTCGCCCTATCGGATCAGGTCGGGCCGGTTCGCCATGGCCGGGAAAGGGATCGCCATCATGCAAAGCTATCGCCTGAAGCTGACCGACGATGGCATCGGGATCGAGAAATTTATCGACTTCGAAGGGATCGACGCCAGCTCCGCCCTGTCGGTCCTGCGTAACGAGATGGACGGGCGCCGCGCCGAATTATGGAGCGGCGAGCATCTGGTCTGCACGCTGGAACGCGACCGGCAGGGTGGCGGTTTCTGGCGGATCAACCCGCTGGCCGAACGCGGCTAGCGCGCTTTTTGCCGGCATCGCTTTTGCGCAACAAGATCGTGGGTTCGCATGGCCATCGCGCTTGCCGCTACGGCTGGCAGGCCCTAGATGGCGATGATGGCAGGTGAAATACTCGATAATGAAGGACGCGGCGAAGCTGGCTGGAGCTGGCCGCCGATCCATCCCGAAGGCCGCAAATACGGTCTGATCTCCGGCGTGATCGCGCTGGGCTTCTTGCTGGGGCTCGACTGGGAGATCGTCGGCTGGCCGCTCTTGCTGCTGACATTTGGCGTATTCGCATTCTTCCGCGATCCCAAGCGCGTGGTGCCGCAGGACCCCGATGCGATCATCGCGCCCGCAGACGGGCTCGTCACGCTGATCCGCAAGGTGCCGCCGCCGCCCGAATTGCAGCTGGACGACGGTTCGGGTTCGGCAGGGCTTGGAACCGAAGAGGTCATTCGCGTTTCCATCTTCATGTCCGTGTTCGACGTCCACATCAATCGCGCCCCGATTTCGGGTACGCTGCGCCGTCTGGTCTATATTCCCGGCAAGTTCATGAATGCCGATCTGGACAAGGCGAGCGAGGATAACGAGCGTCAGCATTTCCTGATGGAGCGCGAGGATGGCGTGCTGGTCGGCTTTACGCAGATCGCGGGGCTGGTCGCGCGGCGCATCGTGCCTTTCGTCAAGCCCGGCGACATGCTGGCGGCGGGGCAGCGCGTGGGCCTGATCCGGTTCGGCAGCCGCGTCGATGTCTATCTGCCCGCCAACACCGAACCGTCGGTCGTGCTGGGTCAAAAGACGATCGCGGGCGAAACCGTGATCGCGCGTATCGGACAGACGAAGCTGATCGAAGGCATCGCCCTTTGATGAACGGCCCGTCCGACAGCGACGATCTTTTCGACGACCCGAATGGTGCGGATGGCGATATCGGTCCGCGCATTACCCATGGCGAACGGGCGGTTCCGCGCCGCCGGACGCGGGGCCTGTCGATGCGGGCGGTCACGCCCAATGCGATCACGGCGGCGGCGCTATGTCTGGGGCTGACGGGCATTAAGTTCGCCATTGCGGGCCAATGGTCGATGTCGGTTCTGGCCGTGTTGATGGCGGGCGCGCTTGACGGGATCGACGGGCGGATCGCACGCTTGCTTCGCGCGCAAAGCCGGTTCGGCGCCGAACTCGACAGCCTTGCCGATTCGCTTTCGTTCGGCGTGGCGCCCGCGCTGATCCTTTACCTCTGGTCGTTACAGGATCTGCCGCGTATAGGCTGGTTTGCCTCTCTGGCGCTGGCCATGTGCTGCATGCTGCGGCTGGCCCGTTTCAACGCGCAGATCGACGTCGAGGATCAGCCGCATAAGTCCGCCGGTTTCCTGACCGGCGTGCCTGCGCCGGTGGGCGGGGGGCTGGCATTCCTGCCGCTCTATCTGTGGATGGCGACGGGCGAGGCGATGTTCCGCGATCCGGTGCTGGTTGCGGTCTGGGTCGTGCTGATCGCGTTCCTGATGATCTCGAACCTTGCCACACTGAGCTGGACGTCGATCAAGCCGGGCCGGTCGGTGCGGATCGAGCTGATCGCCTTTGTCGGACTGCTGGGCGCGGCATTGTTGCTGGAACCCTGGCTGACACTGGTGGCGGTCTGCGTCGTCTATATTGCGCTGATCCCCTATGGCCTCTGGCGCTATCGCAAGGTCAAGCGGCAGCGCGCAGCGGAGCGTTCGGCAGCGGGCTGACAGCCCGCTTGCGGACCGGAAGTTCCACGATTTCGGCCTTTGTCCCGGCGTAGTGACGGCGCGGTGCCTCCGGCACCTCGCTTGCCGCGTCCAGCGCGCGGTAATCCGCCAGCATTTCGATCAGCATCCTGCGCACGCCCCATGCGCAGCCCAGCGCAATGGCGGCAAAGGTAAGAACGGGTGCGATCGCGACAAGATCGCCGGTCAGAAAATCGGTCATGGTTTACGATCCCCTTTTGTTCCATTCGCCTTGCTGCTATAGAACGCAGGCGATCCGGAAATGTGACGTTAGGCATTGATACGTAATTGACTGTCTGACAGCTTTGTTCACTTTTTGTTCCGATCTGTCAAGCCTGTTCATCGGGCCCGTCGTATGCGGACCGTCCGGCGCCCCGTAACGCATCGGGGCTTCCCATTGCCTGCAATTGCCGCTAAGGGCGCGCCGTTCGCATGATTCTGCGTCCGGATTTCCTGGGCGGGTCAGGCGGGCAAATCCACATGGAAGGCACACATCAACCGGTGCCGCGCGGGCCACAGCCTGCGGGTCATCCGCCTTCCAGAGGTCAAACCGGAAAGGAAACGATTATGGCGTCCACTGGCGTCACCATGCAGCAATTGATCGAGGCCGGCGCACACTTCGGCCACCAGACCCACCGCTGGAACCCGCGGATGAAGCCGTATATCTTCGGCGCCCGCAACGGTGTTCACATCATCGACCTGTCGCAGACCGTGCCGCTGTTCCAGCGCGCGCTCGACTTCGTGTCGGCCACTGCGCAGGCAGGCGGCAAGGTGCTGTTCGTCGGCACCAAGCGGCAGGCACAGGACCCGATCCGCGAGGCCGCGCTCGCTTCGGGCCAGTATTTCGTGAACCACCGCTGGCTGGGCGGCATGCTGACCAACTGGCAGACCGTTTCGAAGTCGATCAAGAAGCTGAAAACCATCGAGGAACAGCTGTCGGGCGACACTTCGGGTCTGACCAAGAAGGAAATCCTCGACATGACCCGCAAGCGGGACAAGCTCGAGCTTTCGCTGGGCGGCATCCGCGACATGGGCGGCATTCCCGACGTGATGTTCGTGATCGACGCCAATGTCGAGGAACTGGCCATCAAGGAAGCCAATGTGCTTGGCATTCCGGTCGTTGCCATCCTCGACACCAATGTCGATCCGTCGGGCATCTCGTTCCCGATCCCAGGCAACGACGATGCGGCCCGTGCCGTTCGCCTGTACTGCGACGCCATTGCCGAGGCTGCACGTCGCGGCGGGCAGAAGGGCGCAGCGGATGCCGGCGTCGACATCGGCGCGATGGAAGAACCGGTCGCGGAAGAAGTCGCCGGTTGATCCATGAGTGATGCGGGGCATGGCCGGTTACGTCATGCCCGCGTCATCGAAGGCTGCTTGAGAAGCGGCCGCACGGAAATTCTGCCCGGCCGGTCCAGCATCATGCTGCCTGCCGGGCATCACATTTGAAAAGGACATGAGCGATGGCTTACACCGCCGCTGACGTGAAGGCCCTGCGCGAGAAGACCGGCGCGGGCATGATGGATTGCAAGAAGGCGCTGACCGAAACCGACGGCGACATGGAAGCCGCTGTCGATTTCCTGCGCGCCAAGGGCCTTGCCGCTGCTGCCAAGAAGTCCAGCCGCACCGCGGCCGAAGGTCTGGTCGGCGTGGCCGTTGCAGGGACCAAGGGCGTTGCGGTCGAGGTGAACTCGGAAACCGACTTCGTCGCCAAGAACGACCAGTTCCAGAACTTCGTTCGCACCGCGACCGAAGTGGCGCTTGGCGTGGACGGTGACGATGTCGAGGCGCTGAAGGCGGCTTCGTACCCCGGTGCGGGCACGGTTGCCGAAAAGCTGACTGACAATGTCGCCACCATCGGCGAAAACCAGCAGATCCGCCGCATCAAGTCGGTTGCGGTCAGCGAAGGCGTGGTCGTGCCCTATATGCACAATGCCGCCGCCCCGAACCTTGGCAAGATCGGCGTTCTGGTCGCGCTGGAAAGTTCGGCTCCGACCGAGAAGCTGGAAGAGCTGGGCCGTCAGCTGGCCATGCATATCGCCGCAGCTTTCCCGCAGGCGCTGACCGCCGAAGGCCTCGACGCCGACGTGATCGAGCGTGAGCGTGCCGTTGCCCGTGAAAAGGCTGCCGAAAGCGGCAAGCCCGAAAACGTGCAGGAAAAGATGGTCGAAGGCGCCGTGGCGAAATACGCCAAGGAAAACGCTCTGCTGTCGCAGATCTTCGTGATGGACAACAAGACCCCGATCCAGCAGGTCGTCGATCAGGCTGGCAAGGATGCGGGCGCCAAGATCGTGCTGAAGGATTATGTCCGCTTCCAGCTTGGCGAAGGTATCGAAAAAGAAGAAAGCGACTTCGCAGCCGAAGTCGCCGCTGCCGTGGGCGGCTGAACTTTCAGCCACGCGGTTCCTTTACGGGACTTATGGACGGGCCGGAAAGCATTTGCGCTTTCCGGCCCGTTTGTTTTGGCGTGTATCGCTGTTCGGTCCGGCCATCAGGGTAACCCCCGATTGCCGCGCGGCCCGCAATGGCTCCAAATCCGCCGAATTGCCAAATAAAGGGGGCCGCCCGTGACACAAGAACCGCTTCCATCGTGGCGCAAGGGTGCCGCCCGCAGCGCGATCGTGAATTTCGTGACGCGGGTTACCGATCCCGACGGGCCTGCCTTTGTGCCGCCCGCCGACCGGATCGCGACATTTGACAATGACGGCACTTTGTGGTGCGAGCGGCCGGTTCTGGCGCAGTGCTTCTTCGCTCAGGAACGTCTGGACGCGTTGATCGTGCGCGATCCCGCCATCGCCGCCCGCGATCCGTTCAAGGCCTATGCCGAGCGGGATGTGCCGCGCATGAAGGAGCTGGGCAAGCGCGCCCTGCTGGAAGTGCTGACCGCGGTGCATGGCGGATCGACCGAGGAGGAATTCGCCGCCATCGTGCAGGAATGGCTGGGCCGCGCGACCAATCCGGTGCTGGGGCGGCGCTTCGTCGATCTGACATATCGGCCGCAGATCGAATTGCTGGCCTATCTGCGCGCCAACGGTTTCAGGAATTTTATCGTCTCGGGCGGCGGGATCGATGTGATCCGCGGCTTTTCCGAACAGGCCTATGGCATACCGCGCGAATGCGTGATCGGCTCCAGCCAGCAGCTTGCTTTCGAAATGCGCGGCGATACGGGCGTGATCGTCAAGCAGGCCAGCCTCAACAGCTTTGACGACCGCGAGGTGAAGCCCGTCAATATCGCGCTGCATATCGGGCGGCGGCCGATACTGGCGTTCGGCAATTCCGACGGCGATCTGGCGATGATGCGCTATACCTTGTCGGGAGAGGGCGCGCGCATGGCCTTGCTGCTGCACCATGACGACGACGCCCGCGAATTCGCCTATGACCGCGATTTCCTGCTCAGCCCGCTGGCCGAGGCGCTGGACAGGGCCGGGGAATACGGCATCACCAAAGTCAGCATGAAGGACGACTGGGCCAGCATATTCGCCTGATGGCGCGGCGGATTAGTCCGGAATTTGCAGAGGACGCCACCAACAGCGCCCTTGGCTTTCGCGCGCGGCGGTTTTAAGGCCCGAACACACCCACCGACATCGCGCAGAGATCGTCCTTCATGCCCCTTCCGCAATTCAAACGCATCCTCCTGAAACTTTCGGGCGAAGTGCTGATGGGCGACCAGCCCTTTGGCATCGATACCGATTACGTCGCCAAGCTGGCGCAAGAGGTGAAGGCGGCCAAGGAAACGGGGCTGGAAATCTGCCTTGTGATCGGGGGCGGCAATATTTTTCGCGGCATGGCGGGCGCGGCCAAGGGCATGGACCGCGCGCAGGCCGATTACATGGGCATGCTGGCAACGGTGATGAATGCGCTGGCCATGCAAAGCGCGCTGGAACAGATCGGCGTGGAAACGCGGGTGCAATCCGCCGTGCAGATGGATCAGGTTTGCGAACCGGTGATCCGCCGCCGCGCGGAACGGCATATGGAAAAGGGCCGGATCGTGATTTTCGCCGCCGGTGTCGGCGCGCCCTATTTCACCACCGACAGCGGCGCAGCCCTGCGCGCCGCGGAAATGCGTTGTGACGCGCTGTTCAAGGGCACCAGCGTCGACGGCGTGTACAATGCCGATCCCAAGAAGGACGCATCGGCAACCCGATACGATACCGTGGGTTACGACAAGGTGCTGGCCGATAATCTGAAGGTGATGGATGCCAGCGCCGTCGCCCTGTGTCGTGACAATGATATTCCCATCGTCGTGTTCTCCATCCGCGAGCGGGGCAATCTGGCCCGCGTGCTGGCGGGAGAGGGCGTGCAGACCGTGGTGGGCAACAGCTGATTTGACGGGGTGTCATACCCCTTTGTTTCGAACCGAGAGGAACTTGAACCATGGCCAAATTCGATAAGGCCGATCTGGAACGCCGCATGGCAGGGGCCGTGGAATCGCTCAAGGGAGATCTGGCGGGTCTGCGCACCGGCCGTGCAAACGTCTCGCTGCTCGATCCCGTGGTGGTCGAGGTTTATGGCGCAATGATGCCGCTGAACCAGGTGGCGACCGTCTCCGCCCCCGAACCGCGCATGCTGTCGGTGCAGGTGTGGGACAAGTCGAACGTGATCGCGGTGGAAAAGGGCATCGCCCATGCGGGCCTCGGCCTTAACCCCTCGATAGACGGGCAGACGCTGCGCCTGCCGATCCCCGATCTGACCGAGGAACGCCGCCGCGATCTGGCCAAGCTGGCGGGCAAATATGCCGAGGCCGCGAAGATCGCGATCCGCAACGTCCGCCGCGACGGCATGGAAGCGCTGAAGGAAGACGAGAAGAAGAAGGAAATCTCGGAAGACGAGCGCAAGCGTCACGAGGACGAGGTCCAGAAGCTGACCGACAAATATGTGGCCGAAACCGACAAGGCGGCCGAGGCGAAGGAAAAGGAAATCCTGAGCCAGTGAGCAAGGCTGCGCCTTCGGTTTCCGTGGCCGGCTGCGATGGCGGTGGTCCGCGCCATGTTGCCATCATCATGGATGGCAACGGGCGCTGGGCCAAGAAACGCCTGCTGCCCCGCGCCATGGGGCACAAAAAGGGCGTGGAAGCGGTACGCAGGCTGGTCCGTTCGCTGCGCGGCACGGGGGTAGAGGCGCTGACGCTCTATGCGTTCAGTTCGGAAAACTGGAAGCGCACGGCGGAAGAAATCGCCGATCTGACCGCATTGATGAAGCATTTCATCCGGTCCGACCTTGGCGAGATGATCGAAAATGGCGTGCGCCTTCGCATCATCGGCGACCATTCGGCGTTCGAGCCGGAGGCCGTGGCGCTGATCGACGATGCGCTGGCGCGCACCGCGCATAATACCGGCACGGTGCTGACGGTGGCGCTGAATTACGGCGCGCAGCAGGAAATCGCCCGCGCCGCCGCGGCTGCGGCCGCATCGGGCGAGGTGACGGTCGACAGCATTTCGGCGCATCTCGACACGGCGGACCTGCCGCCGCTGGACCTGTTGATCCGCACCAGCGGCGAAATCCGCCTGTCGAATTTCCTGCTGTGGCAATCGGCCTATGCTGAATTGTATTTCACCGATGTGCTCTGGCCCGATTTCACGCCCGCGCATTTTCAGGAAGCCGTGGCCAGCTTCGAAGGCCGCGAGCGGCGCTATGGCGGACGCTGAAACCTCTCCCGGATTGCCGGAACGCAGGCGCGACCGGCTGATGCGCGCGATGCGCGTGCCCATTGCTGTGCGTACATCGGATCTGCCCAAGCGCGCGGCCTCGGCCGTGGTGATGCTGGCGGTGGTCGCGCTGGCGTTCTGGATCGGCGGCATGGCCGTGCGCGTGCTGATCGGCGCGGTGGCGCTGGCCTGTTTCTGGGAATGGCAGCGCATGGTGCGCGCGCGCGGCATATCGGTGTTCGCCAAGGCGATCTGGATGGCGGGCGGAGTGCTGTATATCGGCCTTGCCGCTTGGCTCTTGATGGAATTGCCGCTGGACGCGCTGCCGGTGATCATGGGCGTGGTGATCTTTACCGACACCTGCGCCTATTTCGCGGGGCGCACGTTCGGCGGGCCCAAGATCGCGCCGCGCATCAGCCCGTCGAAGACATGGTCGGGTCTGGTCGGCGGGATGACGGGGGCGGCGCTGTTCCTGTGGATCATCATGGCCGTGCTGGTCTGGGCCGACGGCGAAAGCGGGCAGAGCGTGCCCGAATTGCTGTTCGCCCCGTTGGGCGGGCTGTATGTGGTGCTGGGCGCGGTGCTGGCGGTGGCCGCGCAGGCGGGCGATTTCTTTGAAAGCTGGATGAAGCGCAAGGCGGCGATGAAGGATTCGTCGGGGCTGATCCCCGGCCATGGCGGTGTGTTCGACCGGATCGACGGGCTGTTGCCTGTTGCCATTCTGGTCGGTCTGCTCTTCATGTACGTGTTGTAATGCGGACGATTTCCATATTGGGGGCCACCGGCTCCATCGGCGCGTCGACGCTGGACCTTGTGCGCCGCAATCCGGCGGACTGGCGCGTGGTCGCGCTGTCGGCCAAATGCAATGTGCGCGAACTGGCGGCGCTGGCGCGCGAATTCAACGCGGCGGTCGCGGTCGTCGCCGACGAAGCCTGCCTGCCCGACCTGCGCGAGGCGCTGGCCGGAAGCGGGATCGAGGCTGCGGGCGGCGCGGACGCTTTGGTCGAGGCAGCGTCGCGTCCGGTCGACATGTTCGTTGCCGCCATCGTCGGCTGTGCGGGGCTGGCCCCCACCATGGCCGCGATCGAACAGGGCGGCACCATCGCGCTGGCCAACAAGGAAGCGCTGGTGTCCGCGGGCGAGGTAATGACCGCCGCCGTGCAGCGCCACGGCGCGACCCTGCTGCCGGTCGATTCCGAACATAATGCGATCTTCCAGTGCCTGCAGGGCGGGCGGATCAGCGATGTCCGCTGGATCACGCTGACTGCCAGCGGCGGGCCGTTCCGCGATGCCAGCATGGAACAATTGCACGCAGCTACCCCCGCGCAGGCGGTAAAGCATCCGAACTGGTCGATGGGCGCCAAGATCAGCGTCGATTCGGCCACGATGATGAACAAGGGTCTGGAATTTATCGAGGCGTTCCACCTGTTCCCCGTGGGGCTGGACCGGCTGCGGATCATCGTTCACCCGCAAAGCATCGTCCATTCCATGGTCGAATATCGCGACGGGTCGACACTGGCGCAGCTTGGGCCGTCGGACATGCGCGTGCCCATCGCCAGCGCGCTGGCTTGGCCCGCGCGGATGGATACGCCGTGCGACCCGCTGGATCTGGCTGCCATCGGCACGCTGGAATTCCGCGCTCCGGACGAGGTTCGCTTCCCCGCGACGCGCCTTGCGCGCGAGGCGGCCGCCCATGGCGGGGCCGCGCCCGCCGTTCTGAATGCCGCGAACGAGATTGCGGTGGCCGCCTTTCTGGACGGGCAGATCGCTTTCACCCGCATCGCCGCCATGGCCGAGGATATGCTCCAGCAAGGGACGCTTCCGCCGCCGCCCGCATCGCTCGACGATGTTCTGCTAGTCGATGGCGAGACGCGCATCAGGGCGCGGGCATTGCTGCAAGCGGCCTGATCGCTGCATTTCCTGCTTGGACCGCGCAATGGGGCGGGCTAGTAAAGGCGACCGATGTTCGAAAATCCGTCCATTTTCACCGCCATTATCGGCTTTCTTCTCGTCCTTGCCCCGCTGGTCGTGGTGCATGAGCTGGGCCATTATCTCGTCGGCCGCTGGTTCGGCGTAAAGGCAGAGGCGTTTTCGGTCGGTTTCGGCAAGGAAATCGCCGGCTTTACCGACAGTCGCGGCACACGCTGGAAGCTCTCGGCCTTGCCGCTGGGCGGCTATGTCCAGTTCGCAGGCGACATGAACCCCGCCAGCCAACCCTCTGACGAATGGCTCGAATTGCCCGAGGAAGAGCGGAACCGGACCTTCCAGTCGAAATCGCTGGGTGCGCGCGCGGCGATCGTGGCCGCAGGGCCGGTAACGAACCTGCTGGTTGCGATCCTGATCATCGCGGGGTTCACCATGGCCTTTGGCAAGCTGGTCGCGGACCCCGTCGTCGGCGGTTTTGTCGAGGATTCGCCTGCGCTGGCCGCAGGCATGGAACTGGGCGACCGTGTGCTGCGGGTGGACGGCGCGCCCGTCGAAACATTCGACGATGTGCGCGACCGCGTGCTGCCCTATCCGGGCGACCCGCTGACCCTGACCGTGCTGCGCGACGGGGAAGAGCGCGAGATCAGCTTTAACATCGACACCCATATCGAACGCGACCGTTTCGGAAACGAATTCCGCCTTGGCCGTATCGGCGTTCTGGCCGAGGAAGGCCATGCCGTGCCCGTGGGGCCGCTGGGCGCCTTATGGGAAGGGACGCGGACCACGGGGCAATTACTGCACCTGACCACGGTGGGTCTGTGGCAGATCGTCACCGGCCGCCGCCCCGTCAGCGAGCTGGGCGGGCCGATCAAGATCGCGAAATATTCGGGCGAACAGCTGATCTCGGGTTGGTATGCGTTCATCTCTTTCATCGCGATGATCTCAATTAACTTGGCATTCATTAACCTCCTGCCAATTCCGGCGCTCGACGGCGGGCATCTCGCCTTTTACGCGGCGGAGGCTGTCCGTCGGAAACCGATATCCGCAAAGGGCCAGGAATGGGCTTTCCGCACCGGAATGGCGCTCGTGCTGACCTTGATGGTCTTTGTCACGATCCTCGACATCAGCTCGCTCAATATTTTCAGCTGACCGCGCCCGTCGGGGCGACAGGGTGCCGCAGCGATGCGACCGGACGAACGGGCATCGCGGATAAGCGGGGGCTTTGTCTTGATCGCCGTCGCCGCATCGGGCAGATGGCCCGCATCCGGAATCCCGCCGGGGTCAGGCCTATCGGTGAACCGCGCGGTTTTCAGGATGCGGAGATGCCCCTTGGGCCGGTGTTTTTACGCGGGATGGGGACAAAACCCGCCGGTGCGCTTGCACCGCGAAGTGTCAGGATCGAGTATTGCGCATGATAAGACGGGATGGATCGCCGATGGCGAAAGCGGCAGGCATGAATAAAACCGCGTCGGGACTGGCCGGTGCAGGCATGCTGGGCGCCCTGCTGGCGACCTCGGCACTCAGCGTTCCGGCCCTCGCGCAAGAGGCGCCGTCGATCGCTCCCGGCTCGCAGGCGCTGCGGACCGTGCCCGAAGGCAATGTGATCCGCACCATTTCGGTATCGGGCGCCCAGCGGCTGGAGCCGCAGACGATCATGTCCTATATCCAGCTGCGTCCGGGCCAGACCTATACGCAGGCCAGCGCCGACCAGGCGCTGAAGGATCTGTACGCGACCGAATTGTTCGGCGACGTCAAGATTTCCGAAACCGATGGCCAGGTGCTGATCCAGGTCGAGGAAAACCCGATCATCAACCGCATCATTCTTGAAGGCAACAAGCGCCTCAAGAACGACAAGATCCTGCCCGAGATCAAGCTGGCCCCGCGCCAGATCTATACGCGGTCCAAGGTGCGCGCCGACGTCAACCGCATTATCGAGCTGTACAAGCGGCAGGGCCGTTTCGCCGCTTCGGTCGAGCCAAAGGCGGTGCAGCTTGACCAGAACCGCGTCGATATCGTGTTCGAAATCAGCGAAGGGCCCAAGTCCAAGGTCCGCCAGATCAATATCATCGGGAACGAGGAGTTTTCCGACGGCGAGCTGCGCGGCGAGATGCTGACGAAGCAGACCGGCTTCCTCTCCTTCATTTCCGGCAACACCAGCTATGACCCCGACAAGCTGGCATTCGACCAGCAGAAGCTGCGCCAGTTCTATCTGACTAATGGTTATGTCGACTTCCGCGTCGTTTCCGCCGTGGCAGAGCTTACGCCCGACAAGGAAGACTTCATCATCACCTATGTGGTGGAAGAGGGCGAGCGGTATAAATACGGCGACGTTTCGGTCGACAGCCAGCTGCGCGACTTCAATTCCGAAGTGCTGACGCGTCAGCTGACCATGAAGACCGGCGAATTCTATAACGCCCAGCAGGTCGAGGATACGATCGAGGGCCTGTCGGAAACAATCGGCGCGTTCGGCTATGCCTTTGCCACGGTCGATCCGCGTTACGACCGCGATCCCGAAAACCGCACGATGAGCGTGGAATTCGTGATCAATCAGGCACCGCGCACCTATGTCGAAAAGATCGAGATCAACGGCAATACGCTGACGCAGGACAAGGTGATCCGCCGCGAATTCCGTCTGGCCGAGGGCGATGCGTTCAACTCGCTGCAGGTGCGCCGTTCGACCAACCGCATCAACTCGCTGGGCTTCTTTCAGGAAAACTTCGAGATTGCGCAGGAACCCGGCAGTGCCGACGACCGCATCAACCTGATCGCCAATGTCGAGGAAAACCCCACCGGCGAACTGCAATTGTCGGCCGGTTTCTCCAGCCTTGAAAGCTTTATCCTGCAAGGCTCCATCCGCGAGCGGAACTTCCGCGGGCGGGGGCAGACGGTGGGCCTGTCGCTCAACTATTCGCGCTATTCCAAGGCGGCGCAGGTCAGCTTTACCGAACCCTATGTGTTCGACCGCAATATCTCGTTCGGGGCGGATATCTATCGGCGCGATTACAACAGCTTCAACTATTATTCGAACGAGCGGAACAACACGTACGAAAACCAGACCACCGGCTTCTCGCTGCGTGCGGGCACGCCGCTCAGCGAATATCTGACGGTGATCGGGCGCTATACGCTGAATTTCGAGGATGTGTCGCTGGGCGACCAGTATTTCTCCGATCCCGATGGCGACGGTATCGAAACCTGCGATCCGCTGATCGCGGGCCGCTATCTGTGCGACGCTTTGGGCAAGCGGACCAGCTCGATCCTTGGCGCGTCTCTGGTGTGGGATAACCTCAACAACCGCATCCGGCCCAGCCGCGGGCACCGCATCGTCGGCAATGTCGATTTCGCGGGCCTTGGCGGCAATGTGAAATATCTGCGCGGCCGCGTGAACGCCGCGAAATACTGGGGTCTGGGTTCGGGCTTCATCTTCTCGGTTCAGGGCGAGGGCGGCTATATCCACGCGCTGGAGGACAATAACGAGCCCTTTACCGACGATGTCCGCCTGACCGACCGTTTCTTCCTGGGCGAGCCGCAGATGCGCGGTTTCGACATTCGCGGCATCGGTCCGCGCGTGCTGCGCAAGGCGGTGATCGACGGCGAGGTGAGCGAGGACCGCGACAACTGGACCGACGACGCGCTGGGTGGCCGCGCCTATTACATGGCCCGCGCCGAGATGGAGATCCCGCTGGGATCGGGCGCGCGCGAAATGGGACTGCGCCCTTCGGTGTTCGTCGACGTGGGCGCCGTGTGGGGCCTGACCGATCCGGAAGTGAACGACATCTATTACCAGATCGATTCGGTTGACGATGAGGGTAATCCGACCGGATTTTCCTATGTCACCAATCCGGTCGCGCCCGATGGCAGCGATAACGAGCTGGTATTCGTCGAGGAATATGTCGGCGACAGCCCCAAGCCGCGTGTGGCCGTGGGTATCGGCGTCAACTGGAATTCACCGTTCGGTCCGCTGCGGATCGACTTCTCGAAGGCTCTCGTCAAAGTCGAAGGCGATGATCCCAAGACCTTCAGCTTCAATGTAGGAACGCAATTCTGATGAAACTCAATGCCCCCAAAGCGGTTCTGGCCGCTCTCGCCCTTGGCGCCGCTCCGGTGTCGATGATCGCCCTGTCGGCCCCTGCCGCGGCGCAGATCGTTCCCGGCATCGGCATCGCCAACCCTGATGCGATCGTCGCCGCATCCAGCGCGTTCCAGAACGCCGAAACGCAGCGCCAGACGACCTATAAGGCGCAGATCGATCAGGCAGAGGCACGCCGCGCGCAGATCGCCGCACAGCTTGAACCGCTGTACACCAAGCTGGAAGCGGATTCGCAGGCCGCCAGCCCCAACCGTCAGGCGCTGCAGCAGCAGGCCGCGCAGATTCAGCAGATCGAACAGTCGGGCCAGGCCGAAATCAACCGCATGCTGCAGCCCGTGGCCCTGTCGCGCGCCTATGTCGTCGAACAGATTTCCGACCAGCTGAACGCGGCGATGGATGCGGCCAAGGCCAAGCGCAAGATCACGCTCGTCATCTCGCCCAGCGCGGTGATTTCGGCGGAACAGGCCTATAACCTCAATCAGGACGTGGTGAACGAGCTGAACCGCCTGATCCCGAATGCGCAGCTGGTGCCGCCCGCCGGCTGGATGCCGCGCGCGCAGCGCGAAGCCGCTGCCGCCCAGCAGCAGGCGCAGCAGCCCGCCGCTGCCGCACCGGCCAGCCGCTAAGCGAGCCGGAGAGATCATCGATGAGCGAGACGTCCTCCCCGCCCGCCGGAACGGACAATGTCGCCGGAATGGCGATCCCGCGCATCCTCGAACTGCTGCCGCATCGCTATCCGATGCTGCTGGTGGACCGTGTGGTGTCGCTCGATCCGGAAACCGGCATTCACGCGGTCAAGGCAGTCTCGTTCAACGAGGATTTCTTTCAGGGCCATTTTCCGGGCCGTCCGATCATGCCGGGCGTCCTGCAGATAGAGGCTTTGGCGCAGGCCGCGGGGCTGCTCGCGGTCGAGGCGCTGGGCCTCGCCGGAACGGGCAAGCTGGTCTATTTCCTGGCGATCGAAAATGCCAAGTTCCGCAAGATGGTGGAACCGGGCCATCTCCTCGATCTCAAGGTCGAATTCGTGCAGCGCCGCGCGCGGATCTGCAAGTTCAAGGGCGAAGCCTCTATCGATGGCGAGGTGACCTGCGACGTCGAGTTCACCGCGATGATCGAGAAATAGGGCGTTTCCCCTAGGCTCTTGCCAGAATCGACGCGCGGCGCTATGCGCCCGCCTTTGCTGAAACCCGGTTTATATAAACCCGAGTGTCCGGTCGGAACCGGATGCAACACGCGGAGAATAATTGCCATGAAGGCCGATACCCATCCCGATTACCACATGATCAAGGTGCAGATGACCGACGGCACCGTGTTCGAGACCCGTTCGACCTGGGGTGCAGAGGGCGATACCCTTGCTCTCGAAATCGATCCGACCTCGCACCCGGCATGGACCGGCGGCACCAAGCAGCTTCAGGAAGGTGGCCGCGTGGCGCGCTTCAACAAGAAGTTCGGCGGTCTTACTCTCAAGAAGTAAGCCCTGCCAGCGCGCCCTTTGGCGCAGCGCTGACAAACGAAAGGCGGCCCCTGCGGGCCGCCTTTTGCGTTTCGGAATGCGGGGATTGATTGCCGGTCGCGCCGGTGCGGCAATCGGGTTCAGGCAATCAGATAGGCTGAAACGCCGATAATCGCCGCCCACAGGCCGACCGCGACGGGCAGGCCAAAGAGCAGCCCGCGATAGGTGCGGATCGTGTCGTCATGCGCCGTGGGGCAGGACTGCACATGCGATATGGCTGACGGCACCAGGGGATCGGATGCAGCCGCCTCAACCTCTTTGCCAAAATCCTGTTCGTGAACGAAGCCTTCCATTGCTTCCCCCGTTGACCTTTGCGCCGGTCACACTGGCCGACAAACCGGCCACATCCCTTCGACTGGCCCTTCACCGTCTTATCTAGACGCAGGGGTACGAAGAAAACCTTGGGAGAATACTTAGGGGATATTACCTAATCGTGCATCCGCGATCTTGGCGCCGTACCGAAAAGGCGCATGTTCATCTGGCGGTAACAACAGATGTTTCGTTTACTGGCGATAGGGCAGTTCGCGGTACCATTTGGTGATCACATATTTCAGCCCCTTGCGTACCTTCATCGCGTGGTGAAGCGTGGCCGCATTGGGCGATCCGTCGGCACGGCGGTTGTTCCAGCAGACCAGCCGGCCCGCTTCGGGCTGGAACATCTTGTTGGCCACCTTGAACCGCGTCGCGCCCCCTGCCTCGGGCGTGTTGAGATAGATCATGAAGGTCCATGTGCGATTGCCGCCGCGCGAACAATTCGCGTCGTAATCGCGCCCGTTGGGCTCGAAATAATCGGTATGCGCCTTGAATTCCTGCCCCACCTCGTACCGCTGGCCCTGCAGCGGCTCGCCATAGACGGCATCGATGCCCGATAATTCCAGCAGGCGTTCCTCCAGCCTTGTCACGACCGGATCGCTTTCGTCGAAATGACAGGTTTCGCTGGTGCGGAAATAATGGTCGCCATTGCTGTCGGTAATGGTCGAAGGCTGGCGGTTCCGGTCGATCAGCTCGATCAGCCGCGCGCGTTCGTCGTCGGGCAGGAAATCGCGTAGGGTGAACAATTCCAGCTTGGGCGAGGGGAGCCGCTGGATATGCGGCGTTTCACGCAGACGCGCACTGACGATAGCTGCCTGTTCGATTGCTTCGCTGGCCATGTGCCTGCCCATAATGGCGCGGCGATCCGCTGCAAAGGGGAAACACGGCAACGGCCTTGCTACCGCCACCGGCTGGGCGCATAGGCTCTGCCGCGATGGACAGGCATCCGAATCTTCGCCTCCCCGCTGCGCAACCGGCGCGGGCCAACGGATTCAGCCTGATCGAATTGCTGGTCGCCCTGTTCGTGCTGGCCCTGCTTGCTTCGGCAGCGGTGCTGGCCCTGCCCGACAGTGGCGGCGATTTGCGCCGCGGTGCCGAACGTTTCGCCGCCCGCACCGGCGCTGCCCGGGACGAGGCGATCGTGACCTCGCGGCCCGTGTCGGTCGTGGTTGGGCCCGCAGGCTATTACTTCGAAACACGCGGCGACGGCGGCTGGCAGCCGCCCGATGCGCAAAGCCTGCAAGGGGGCGACTGGCCATCGGGCACGGTGGTCAGCCAGTCGGGCGCGGAAGCAACCGCCGACGGCATGGTCGCGGGCGGCAATCGCCGCATCGTGTTCGACAGCCTCGGCCTTGCGAGCGAGGAAGCGCGCATCCACCTCAGCCGCGAGGGGCATGACGCCACCGTCTCGATCGCGCGCAATGGTGATATTCGCACGGAAACGGGGCGATGAGGCGCAACGGCTTTACCCTGATCGAAATGCTGGTGGCACTGGCGATTTTTGCGCTGGCTGCGCTGGCGCTGCTGCGGATGGAAGGCGCATCGATTGCGCGCACGGCGGATCTGGACCGGCGGCTGGCGATGGAAGTGACGGCGCGCAATCTGGCCGCCGAATGGATGAGCGATCCGGTCCCGCCCGCGCTGGGCGACGAAAGCGGCATGGTGGAGAATGCGGGGCGCCGCTTTGCGTGGACCCGCCGCGTTGACGCGCCCGAAGCGTTTCCCGGCACGATCCGCATCGTCATGTCGGTGCGCGAAGCGGGCCAGCCGTCGGGCGGCATCAGTTTCGAACTGGTCAGGGCCGCGCCGCAATGATTTCGCGTCCCGTCCGGAACGGTTTCACACTGGTCGAGATGCTGGTTGCGCTGATCATCTTTTCGATCATCGCGGCAGGCGCGCTGGGACTGTTGCGCTTTTCGGTCGATGCCGAAATGGCCAGCCGCGAAAAGACCGGCGACATCGCGGCGCAGCGCCGCCTGATCGCGGTATGGAGCGCCGATATGCAGCAGGCCGCGCCCCGACCCGCGCGCGACAGCGGCGGCGCGCCCGAACCGGCGCTGCTGGCGGGCGAGAATGGCGATCTGCTGGCGATCACGCGCGGCGGCTGGGACAATCCTTCGGGCCGGAACCGCGCTTCGTTGCAGCGCGTGATCTGGCGGATGGACGGGAACCGGCTGGTGCGGATCGGCATGCCTTTCGTCGACGGCGCGGCGCGGCCCGAACCCGGCGTGATGGCCGAACTGCGCGCATCGCCGGTCCTGCGGTTCCGGCTGCGGGGCGGCAACTGGGTGGGCACATGGCGTCCGCAGGACCCCGCCGAATTGCCCGTGGCGGTCGAACTGACATTGCCGCAAAGCGATGGCACCAATCTGCGCGTCGTCACGCTTGTCGGATCGGGCCCCGCGCCGGAGGATGCGCGATGAGCCGCCGGATGACCGCGAAGGGCTGGTTTGCCGAGCGGGGCAGGGGCGCCGCCTTGTTGTCGGTACTGGTGCTGGTGGCGCTGATGACGATCATCGCGACATTGATGCTCGACCGGCTGAATCTGGCGACGCGGCTGGCGTCGAACAGCCAGTCGATGGCGCAGGCGCAGCTTTATGCCGCCAGCGCCGAACAGATCGCCGCCGCCCGCCTGACCCGGCTTGTCGGTGCGGATAGCGACAAGACAGTGGACCGCATCGGCCTGCTGGGCCGCGAACAGGCGATGCCGCTGGCGCGCGGCAGCGTGGCGGTGACCGTTACCGATGCGCAGAACTGCTTCAATGTGAATTCCATCGGCGCGGGCGAGACGGGCGAGGGCAAGCGATTCAACCGCCGCGCGCAGGGGCAATTCCTGCGGCTGATGGAGGGGCTGGCGATCCCCGCCAACGATGCGGCGGTCATTGCCGACGCCGTGGGCGACTGGGTGGACGCCGATGCATCGCCCCAGCCCAACGGGGCGGAGGACGATTATTACCTCTCGCTGCCCGTTCCCTATCGCACGCCGGGCAGGGCCATGGCCGATATTTCCGAATTGCGGGCCGTGCGCGGCATGACAGAGCCGGTCTATCGCCGCTTGCTGCCATGGGTCTGCGCCCTGCCGTCGGGCGACGATGCGATGCTCAATATCAATACCTTGCGTCCCGATCAGGCGCGGCTGATCGCGGCGATGACGGCAGGCACGCTCAGCATCGACCGCGCGCGCGCCTTTATCGCATCGCGCCCGCCTGCGGGGTGGAGTTCGGTGGCGGGCGCAGTCGGGCAGATGGCGCGCGGGGACGATTCGGTATTCGGACCGTCCGCCCTGTCGCAGCTGGCCGTGCGCAGCGAGCTGTTCGCCGCCCGCATCGTGGTGCGGGTGGACTCGGTGGTGCTCGAGGAAACCGCGCTGATCGATGTGGAGGACGGGGCAGGCCGCGTGGCGGCGCGATCATGGGGTGCGGACCGGTAAGCGCATGTGAGTCGCGCGGTTTTTCATCGCCGCGCGTGTTTCGCAAATTGCGCCGAATTATAATATTGCGCCTTCTGTCACGAAAACGCCGATTTTGCTTTTCATGGGCGACGCTTTGTGCAACAGGCCGCCTCCGCCGTTTGCTAGTGCTTGACGCATGATGCCGACAGTGAAAACAGGGCGCCCCTGCCGGCCCGAAAATCCGGCGGAACACGCGCATTATGGCGATCGTAGCTCAGTTGGTTAGAGCGCCGGTTTGTGGTACCGGAGGTCGTGGGTTCGAACCCCATCGGTCGCCCCATTTTCACTTTGTGGGTGAGCCTGTCCTGCTCCCCATGACACGGCAAAAAGGCGGCCCAGCGATGTGGAGCAATCCCGCATTCGACGAGCATGAAAAGCTCACCCTCGTCCATGATCGAGCGAGCGGGCTGGCCGCGATTATCGCCATTCACTCCACCCATCTCGGCCCGTCGGCGGGCGGCACGCGGTTCTGGCATTATGCCAATCCCGACGATGCATTGACCGATGCGCTGCGCCTGTCGCAAGGGATGAGCTACAAGAACGCCATGGCCGATCTGCCGATGGGCGGCGGCAAGGCCGTGATCCTTGCACCCAAGGACGGGACCAAGACCCCCGACATGCTCGCCGCGTTCGGCGATGCGGTCGAGGCGCTGGGCGGGCGTTACGTAACGGCGGAAGACGTCGGCATTTCTGAGGCCGATATGGTCGCGGTGTCGCAACGCACATCCTATGTCACCGGGCTTCCCGCCGACGATAGCGGCGCGGGCGGCGATCCGGGGCCCTATACCTCCTATGGCATCTATCTGGGCCTGAAGGCTGCGGTGCAGCACAGGCTTGGCCGTTCGCTGGACGGCGTGCATGTCGCGCTGCAAGGCGTGGGCAGCGTCGGCGGCGGCCTGGCCCGCCTGCTGGCAAAGGACGGCGCAAGGCTGACGCTGGCCGATGTGAACGCCGCACGGGCAGAGGCGCTGGCCGCCGAACTGGGCGGCAAGGCGGTATCTGCGGACAGCATCATGACCGTGCCCTGCGATGTGTTCAGCCCCAATGCGCTGGGCGGTATCCTTGACAGCGCCAGCATTGCCGCTCTCGATTGCGCGATCATTGCGGGCGGGGCCAATAACCAGCTCGCCACGGCAGATCACGGCAGCGAGCTGGCCGCGCGCGATATTCTCTATACGCCCGATTACGTGCTGAACGGCGGCGGGATCATCGCGGTGACCTATGAATATCTGGCGCGCCGCGACGGGGTGGCGGTCAGCACCGACACGATCGATGCCAAGATCGCCGGTATTCCGGGCCGTCTGCAGGCGATCTGGGACGAAGCGGCCAGCACTGGCCAGCCGGTCAATCTGGTCGCCGATGCCATGGCACGCCGCGCCATCGGGCGCTGATCGCGCAAAATACCGGGAAAAATCGGGCCGCGGGATCGCCGCGGCCCGCCGATTTCGCGGCTGCGGCCTTGTCTAGTGCCCTGCAAACCGGCATGAGCCTTGACCGGCCTTTCGGTCACAGGTTTGCTTAAAGACATCCATGCACGGTTTCGCCAATCCCGCCCGTTTTCTGCGCATCGCCCGCTGGCTGACGCCGCTGTTGCTGCTGTCGGGGCTGGTCGTTACCGGCGCGGCACTGGCCTATGGCCTGTTCCTTGCGCCTGCCGACCGGCTGATGGGCGATACGGTGCGCATCCTTTACATTCATGTGCCTGCCGCGTGGCTGGGGATGGGCGGCTGGACGACCATCGCCATTGCCTCGCTGGTCGAATTGGTCTGGCGGCACCCGCTGGCCGCGATCGCGGCGCGCGCGGCGGCGGTGCCGGGCGCGGTGTTCACCGCGATCTGCCTTGTCTCCGGTTCGATCTGGGGCCGGCCGACATGGGGCACATGGTGGGTGTGGGACGGGCGGCTGACATCCATGCTGGTGCTGCTTTTGCTCTATTTCGCCTATATCGCGCTGGCAGGCGCGGCACAGCGCGACATGTCGGCCGGTGGCGGGCTTTCGGGGGCAGGCAGCCGCGTCACCGCGATCTTCGGGCTGGTGGGCGCGGTCAATGTGCCGATCATCAACCGTTCGGTCGTATGGTGGAATTCGCTGCACCAGCCGCCCAGCATCACCATGGGAAAAAGCGCGATCGATCCGGCCTTTCTGTGGCCGCTGCTGATCGCGACCGTGGGTTTTTCGCTGCTGTTTGGCGGCGTGGTGCTGGCGCGCATGCGGGCATTGCTGGCCGACATTCAGGCCGAGGCGCGGTTGCGGCGCAAGGCCCAAAAGGCAGAGGCGCAGGCAGAGGTTCTTTCCGCCGCGCCCGATAGTCTGTAAGGCACGCGCGACGGATTCGAAGTGACCCCCCAAATTGACTGAAAACCTTGACCATTGGCCCTTTGTGATCGCCTGCTATGCCATCGGCATCGCGGGCACTGTGGCAATGGCGGGGTGGAGCTGGCTGTCGATGCGCCGCGCCGAAAAGCGCCGCGATGACATCAGGGGCCGGAAATGAGCGCTGGCGTCAATCCGCAAGGTATCAAGCCCAAGCATCAGCGTCTGGTGCTGCTGGTGATCGCACTGGTCGTGCTGATCGGGGCGGGGCTGCTGGCGGCATGGGCTTTGCGCAATCAGGCCAGCTATTTCTATGTTCCCTCCGACATTGCCGGCGATCCGCCCGAAACGGGCCGCGCCATCCGGCTGGGCGGCATGGTGCAGAACGGATCGATCCGCCGCCAGCCCGACGGGGTGACGATCGATTTCATCGTCGGCGACGGCACGGCGACGGTTCCGGTGCGCTTTACCGGTATCGCCCCCGATCTGTTTGTCGAGGGATCGGGCGTGGTCGCCGAAGGCAGCATGGATGCGGACGGCACCTTTATCGCCACCAACCTGCTGGCCAAACATGACGAGAATTACATGCCCCGCGAATTACAGGACATGAGCGAGGCGCAGGCAAGGCAAGTGGTGGCCGAAACCGAATGATCGCGGAAACCGGTCTTGCGCTGCTGTGGCTGGCGGGTGCGCTGGCGTTTCTGCAATTCGCGTCGGGCGTATGGGCCCTGGCGGGTGGCGATGGCCAGATGCGCGAACAGCCCGCGGCCGCCGTCCGCCCCGCCGCGGTGATGCAGGGCGTGCTGGCCGCGCTGTCGTTCTGCGCCCTGATGATCCTGTTCATCCGCACCGATCTGTCGGTGCTGCTGGTCGCGTCGAATTCGCATTCGGACAAGCCCCTTATCTTCAAGCTGGCGGGCACGTGGGGCAATCACGAAGGGTCCATGCTGCTGTGGGCGACGGTGATGGGGCTGGCGGGCGCGCTGGTCGCGCTGGTCGAACGGCGGCTGCCCGAAAAGACCATCGTGGCGACACTGGCGGCACAGGCCTTTGTTTCGCTGGGCTTTTATGCCTTCCTGCTGTTCAGCTCCAACCCGTTCGAACGTTTGCCGACGCCGCCGATGGACGGGGCAGGGCTGAACCCGCTGCTTCAGGATATCGGCCTCGCCTTCCATCCGCCGACGCTTTATTTCGGATACGTCGGCCTGTCGGTCGCGTTCAGCTTTGCCGTGGGTGCGCTGGTCACGCGCGAAGTTGGCCCCGCCTTTGCCCGCGCGATGCGGCCATGGGTGCTGGGCGCGTGGATCTTCCTGACCGTGGGCATCACCGCCGGTTCCTACTGGGCCTATTACGAACTGGGCTGGGGCGGCTGGTGGTTCTGGGACCCGGTCGAGAATGCCTCGCTGATGCCATGGCTGGCGGCGACCGCATTGCTGCATTCGGCGGGCGTGCTGGCATCGCGCGATGCGCTGCGGACATGGACGATCATGCTGGGCGTGGTCGCCTTTTCGATGAGCATGGTGGGCACCTTCCTTGTCCGTTCGGGCATTCTGACCAGCGTGCATGCCTTTGCCGTCGATCCCGAACGCGGCACGTTCATCCTTGTGCTGCTAGGCATTTACATCGGCGGGGCGCTGACCCTGTTCGGCCTGCGCGCCACATCGATTCAGGAAGGCAAGCAATTCACCCTGATCAGCCGCGAGGCCGGTCTGGTGTTCAATAATGTGATGCTGACGGCGATCCTTGCGATCGTGCTGCTGGGCACGCTCTATCCGCTGGTGACAGAGGCGTTCGATACGCGCGTGTCCATCGGTCCGCCCTATTTCAATCCGGTGGGCGCGATCTTTGCGTTGCCGATGATGGCGGTGATGGCGGTCGGTCCGCTGCTGCGCTGGCGCGGCGACCGGGCGGGGCGCGTGTCAAAACCCCTGATGCTGCCTGCGGCGGCTACACTCGCCACGCTGATCGCAGCGCTGGTGCTGTCTCCGGACATCGGCATATTGCCGCTGCTGGGCCTTGCGCTGGCGGCGGGGCTGGCGATTGCCAGCGTATTGCCGCTGGCGGGCCGCAATCTGCGCCGCACGCCGCTGCCGGTGTGGGGCATGGTCGTCTCGCACCTTGGCCTTGCGGTCGCGGTGGCGGGCATGGCCAGCGAAAGCGCCTTTTCGATCGAGAAACTGGTCGCAGCGCAGGTGGGCGACAGTGTCGGGGTTGGCCCGTGGGACATCGAACTGGCCGCCATCGATCCGGTCGCGGGCCCGAACTGGACCGCTTTGCAGGCCGATATGCAGGCGCGCTATCGCGGGGCTGCGCCGATTGCGCTGCATCCGCAATCGCGCACCTTCACCTCGCCGGTGCAGACTACCAGCGAAAGCGCGCTGGCGACCCGCTGGAACGGCCAGCTTTACGCCGTTGTGGGCGAGCAGGGTGAGGACGGGCGCTGGCAGCTTCGCCTGTGGTGGAAGCCCTTCGTCCCGCTGATCTGGCTGGGCGGCTTGCTGATTGCGTTCGGCGGGGCGCTGGCGCTGGTCGGCAGGATCGCCAGCGGCTGGCGTCGTCAGGCGAGCATGCGCCGCATTGCCGAGCGGCGGGAAGTCAATCCGCTGGTACGATCCGGCCCTTCGTCAGGCACCACGGCAGGGACCGGAGCATGAGCAATACGGCAACGCAAGGCGCGGCGGACAAGCCCGGCATCGCATGGCTGATCTGGCTGCCGCTGGCGATTTTCGTGATGCTGGGGGCGCTGGTGGCATGGGGGCTTGCCAATCCCGCTTCGACCGAGGTGGAAAGCCGCATGATCGGCCGCCCCTTGCCCGCGCTGGAGCTGCCCGCGGGAACCGACGATCTGCCGACCGTGGTGCTGGCGGGCGCGAGCAGCGAAGGTCCGCGTCTTTTGAACGTATGGGCCAGCTGGTGCGTGCCCTGTATCGTCGAGGCGCCCGTGCTGGACGCGCTGGCGCAGCAGGGTGTGGCCATCGACGGCGTGGCGATTCGCGACAAGCAGGAGGATATCGCCGCCTTTCTGGCCCGTCACGGCAATCCTTATCGCGCCGTCGCGCGCGACGATGTCAGCGCGCTGCAACTCGCTATCGGTTCGTCGGGCGTGCCCGAAACCTTTGTGATCGATGCGCAGGGTATCATCCGTTACCAGCACATCGGCCCGATAATGGAGCGTGACGTGCTGCAGATCATGGCGCAATTGCGCGCGGCAGAGGCGCCGCTGTGAGGAATCTCTTCGCTCCGAGGGCGTGGCTGGCCGCAGGCGCGATCGCCGCAATCCTGCTGCTGGTGTTGTTCACGCCGCCGGGTCTGGCGCAGGATTCGCTGCCGCCCGCGCCCTATGCCTATCGCCAGCTCGACGATCCGGCGCAGGAAGCGCGGGCGCAGGAATTGATGGAAACGATCCGCTGCCTGACCTGTCAGAGCCAGTCGATCGCCGACAGTGACGCGCCCATGGCGGGCGACATGCGCAGCGAAGTGCGCCAGCGCATCGCGGCGGGCGAGGATCCCGAGGCGATCCGCCAATGGCTGATCGATCGCTATGGCGATTACATCAGCTACAAGCCGGTGGTCACGGGGCTGACATGGCCGCTGTTCGCAGCGCCCGTAGTGCTGTTGTTGCTGGCCCTGTTCCTGCTGCGCGGACGGTTCCGCCGCAACAGGCATAGTCCGGAATCGGGAGGCGGCGAATGAGCTGGTTTATCGTCGTCCCGCTGGCGGTCGCGGTGTTCGCCGCGCTGATCTTCGTGCTGAAACTGCCGCGTCCGGCGTGGGAGCTGACGGGGTCGGCCCTGCTGCTCGGCCTTGCGGGCTATGCCGCGCAAGGCAGCCCGTCGCTGCAGGGCGCGCCCAAGCCGCCGCGCGAAAGCCGCGAGAGCATGGAGGCCGCCCTTGTCGAGGTGCGGCAGGGCATGCAGGCCGAATTCGCGCCGGGCCGCCGCTATCTGGTGACGGCCGATGCCATGACGCGCAACGGGCAGTTTTCCGCCGCGGCAGCGATCTTGCGCGGGGCGATCCGCGAACATCCCGACGATCCCGATGCGTGGCTGGCGCTGGGCAATGCGCTGGTCGGCCATGCACAGGGCATCGCTACTCCGGCGGCGCTCTATTCCTATGACAAGGCGGCGGCATTGGCGCCGCGCCATCCCGGCCCGCCGTTTTTCGCCGGGCTGGCACTGGCGCAGACGGGCCGATACGCCGAAGCGCGAGACCGCTGGCAATCGCTGCTCGACCGTCCGCTGGCCGATGGCGATACGGCGGACAGCGAACCGTGGCGCGCCGTGCTGGAGGCGCAGGTGCGGCAACTTGACGCGCTGATCGAAGCGCAGCAGGGCCAGATGCCCGCGCCGGCAGGTCCAATGGCAGCCCCCGCGCGATGATCCACGCAGCGCCATGGCGGTGTTCGCAATCGCAGCAGGGGCATTGGAAGTATGCCCCCAGTGCTCGCTTGCGGTGCATCATGGGCGCTGCTAATCGCGCAGCCCTGT
Organism: Croceicoccus sp. Ery15; assembly: GCF_020985305.1. Classification (NCBI taxonomy): domain Bacteria; kingdom Pseudomonadati; phylum Pseudomonadota; class Alphaproteobacteria; order Sphingomonadales; family Erythrobacteraceae; genus Croceicoccus; species Croceicoccus sp. Ery15. Next base: position 1,520,715 of record NZ_CP087588.1, on the reverse strand, counting down.
TTGCCGGGCCCGACGGAATCGGGGCGGGCAACGACCACAGACCGGAGTTTTTTCTGGCTTGAGCAGCGAGTTGGCATCGCACGGGGGCGGACATGCGCTTACCGGCAAGGAACGCACCAGCGCCAAGCTGAAGCTGGCGGCGGGCGCGGTCGGCATCGTGTTCGGCGATATCGGCACCAGCCCGCTTTACGCTTTCCGCGAAACATTTGTCGGGCCGCATCCGCTGGCTTTGGACAAGCTGCATATCCTTGGCGTGGTCAGCCTGATCTTCTGGTCGATGACGCTGGTGGTTTCGATCCAGTACGTGACGATCCTGATGCGCGCCGACAACAAGGGGCAGGGCGGCAGCCTTGCGCTGGTCGCGCTGATCTCGCGCCATATGGGCAAGTCGCGATTTGGGTGGCTGACGGTGTTGCTGGGGGTGATGGCGACATCGCTGTTCTATGGCGATTCGATGATAACCCCTGCGATTTCGGTGCTTTCCGCCGTGGAAGGCCTGACCGTGGTGGAAGCGCGTTTCGAACAATGGGTGATCCCCATCGCGCTGGTCATGCTGGTCGGCCTGTTCCTGCTTCAGAAACGCGGCACGGCCAAGGTGGGGGCGCTGTTCGCGCCGATCATGATCACCTATTTCTGCGTGCTGGCAGTGCTGGGCGTAACCCATATCGTGCAGAACCCGGGCGTGCTGGTGGCGCTGAACCCGTGGTATGCGGTGCAGTTCTTCATGGTCGACAAGACGCTGGCGTTTCTGGCGCTCGGCTCGGTCGTTCTGGCCGTCACGGGGGCAGAGGCGCTGTATGCCGATATGGGCCATTTCGGTCGCGGTCCGCTGCGGATCAGCTGGTTCGCCTTCGTGATGCCCGCGCTGCTGCTCAACTATTTCGGGCAGGCGGCGATGGTGACCAGCCTGTCGGGCCCCGACGCGGCAGAGGCGATCCGCAATCCCTTCTTCATGATGGCGCCCGAAGTGATGCGCTTCCCGCTCGTCATCCTTGCCATGATGGCGACCTTCATCGCCAGCCAGGCGGTGATTTCGGGCGCGTTCTCGATCACGCATCAGGCGATGCAACTGGGCTTTATCCCGCGCCTGTCGATCCTGCACACCAGCGAGACCGAGGCAGGGCAGATCTATATCCCCGCGATCAACTGGGCGCTGATGGTGGCGGTGATCCTGCTGGTGCTGACCTTCCAGAACTCGTCCAATCTTGCCAGCGCATACGGCATCGCGGTGACGGGCGCGATGCTGATCGATACCTGCCTGCTGGCGGCGCTGTTCCTGGCCGTGTGGCGGTGGAAATGGTGGATGGCGGTGCCGGTGGTGGTGCTGTTCTTCATCGTCGACGGCGCCTATTTCGCGGCCAATGCGACCAAGGTGCCCGACGGGGGCTGGTTCCCGCTGCTGATCGGCGCGGTGGCGTTCACCCTGCTGACCACATGGGCCAAGGGGCGCAAGCTGATGCACGAACGCATGGCCGAGGTTGCGCTGCCGATCGAGATTTTCGCCAAGTCCGCGACCAATTCGGCCACGCGCGTATCGGGCACGGCGATCTTCATGGCGTCCAGCACGGCGGGCGTGCCATCGGCGTTGTTGCATAATATCAAACACAACAAGGTGCTGCACGAACGCGTGGTCGTGCTGACGGTGAAGATCGAGGATTACCCCTATGTGGATCCGGCCAAGCGGCACGAGATTCACGATCTGGGGCGCGGATTCTATCGCCTGATCCTGCATTACGGTTTCATGGAGGAAACCGACGTGCCCAAGGCATTGGCCGATATCGACCATTGCGGCGGCATGTTCGACATGATGCAGACCAGCTTTTTCCTGTCGCGGCAGACGCTTTTGCCCTCGGAGAATCCGGGCATGATGATCTGGCGCGAGAAGATATTCGCCTGGATGCTGCGCAATGCCGCCAATGCGATGGAATTCTTCCGTCTGCCCACCAATCGCGTGGTCGAACTGGGCAGCCAGCTGGAAATCTGATTGCGTACGCCCGTTCGGGGCCGGTCCAACGCGTTTTTGCGTCGGAACCGCCCCCTTCGTGCCGCATTTCATGCTATGATGCTTCCGCTTTGAAGAAGCGCATGAGACGAGAGGAGAGTCGATATGCAGGAAACAACCCGCAAAGACCGTGAAAACGAACTGCGCCAGCTGATCGACAAGGTCAGCGCCCAGCCCAACCGCAGCTGGACGGACGAGCGCAAGCGGATCGGCGTGCTGCAAACGCAGTTGGCATCGCAACACGCCGCCGCCTGAACGGGCGGAACACTGTACACGCATGACGGGCAGTGCAGGGCGGGCCGCGGCTGGCCTGCCCGCTGCCCGTAGTTGTCTGACGGGGAGCTGTCAGAAGGGATGCTCTCAGACGGGCGGGTGGGTCGTTTCTTCCTCGACCTCGTCTTCCTTGCCCAGACCTTCGCGCATCATCATCGGCAGCTGCATAAAGGTGAACAGGAACGACAGCGGCATGAACAGCCAGAATTTGGCGGTCAGCCATTGTTCGAACGGCAGCGCCGCGCGCATTACTTCGTTCAGCACCGCCAGCCCGACGAAATAGAATCCCCAATTGCGCGACAGCATCAGCCAGCCGCGATCCGACAAGCCCTCGAACGCGGCGCCCAGCAGATATTTCAGCAGCGGCTTGCCCATGCGCCAGCCGACCAGCAGCGCGACCGCGAAGATCGCATAGATGATCGTCGGCTTGACCTGCACGAACACGGGGTCCTGAAAAAAGATCGTCAGCCCGCCGAAAAACACGATCAGCGCGGTCGACAGCATCAGCATCGGGGTGATGTGCCCCAGCTTCCATTTTGACACGCCCAGAGCGACCAGCGCGGCCACGATGAACGCGCCGGTGCCTTTCACCACGGCCAGCACCTCGCCCACGGCATTGCCCTTTTCCTCGGGGCTGAAATAGCGATAGACGAGGAAGAAGATCAGCAGCGGCCCGTAATCGATGGCAAGGTTCAGCCAGCCGGATTTCCTCTTGGCGGGCGCTGCTTCGGTCTGCTGGGTCATCATGCCACTCCGGCGATTACGCGGGCGACCAGATCGGGATCGAAGGGGCGCAGATCGTCGATCCCTTCGCCCACGCCGATGGCGTGGATGGGCAGGCCATATTGCTCTGCCGCCGCAACCAGCACGCCGCCGCGCGCCGTGCCGTCCAGCTTGGTCATCACAAGGCCGGTCACGCCCGCCACTTCCTTGAACACATCGATCTGCGACAGCGCATTCTGCCCGTTGGTTGCATCCAGCACCAGCACCACATCATGCGGCGCTTCGGGGTTGAGGCGGCCCAGAACCTTCCGGATCTTGGCAAGCTCGTCCATCAACTCGCGCTTGTTCTGCAGGCGGCCCGCCGTGTCCACGATCAGCGCGTCGCTGCCCTTGTCGGTCGCGGCCTTGACCCCGTCGAACACCACGCTGGCCGGATCGCCGCCTTCGGGCCCGGTCACCACGGGCACGCCGATGCGGTCGGCCCATACTTTCAACTGCCCGATGGCAGCGGCGCGGAACGTGTCGCCCGCGGCCAGCATGACCGAATAATCCTCTTCCTGAAACAGATGGGCAAGCTTGGCGATGGTGGTCGTCTTGCCGCTGCCGTTGACCCCGATGACCAGCACGACATGCGGGCGGGGAAAGGCGGTAACATCAAGCGGCTTCGCCACGGGGCGCAGGATTTCGGCAATTTCTTCGGCCACCGCTTCCTGAATGGCGCGCTGGTCGGCACCGCGGTCAAAGCGGCGTTCGGCCAGTTTCTCGCGGATCCGCATCGCCGCGCGCGGGCCAAGGTCCGACAGGATCAGCGCATCTTCCAGCTCGTCCAGCTGCGCATCGGTCAGCCGCGTCTGCCCGCCGATACCGGCAAGGTTCTCGCTCAGCCGTTCGGATGTCTTGCGGAAACCGCCGAAGACGCGGGTCTGCCAGCTCTCGCTCATGCCGCTTCTCCGACCAGCAGGCCTTCGTCGCGCGCGGTGATGCGCAGGCGGGCGGTTTCGCCCTGTGCCATGCCGGCGGGCAGGCGGACGGGGGCGAAATTCTCGGCATGGCCGGTGCCATCGCGTTCGGCCAGCACGGTCTGTGTGCTGCCGATCAGCCCGTCCAGCCATTGGCGCCGCTGCACGGCGACCGCGCCGCGCATTTCGGCAGCGCGGGCCTTTACGCGCACCGGATCGACTTGCGGCATGCGCGCGGCGGGCGTGCCGGGGCGCGGGCTGAAGGGAAAGACATGGCCATGCACGATATCGCAGGCGCTGATGATGGAAAGATTATTGGCGTGCATATCGTCCGTTTCGGTCGGAAATCCCGCGATCAGATCGGCGCCCACAGCCAGATCGGGGCGGCGGTTTTTCAGCCGTTCGACAAGGCGGATCGCATCGGCGCGGCTGTGGCGGCGCTTCATCCGTTTCAGGATCATATCGTCGCCCGATTGCAGCGACAGGTGAAGATGCGGCATGAAACGCGGCTCATGCGCGGCCATGTCTTCCAGCAGAGGATCGATTTCCGCCCCGTCGATGGAGGACAGGCGCAGACGCGCAAGGCCGGGACAGGCATCGAGCAGCGCGCGTACCAAAACCCCCAGCGCGGGCGCGCCGGGCAGGTCGTGTCCCCAGCTTGTGACATCGACGCCGGTCAGCACGATCTCGGGCGCGCCCTGATCCAGATGGTCGGTCACGATCCGCACGATGTCGTCGACCGGCAGCGACCGGCTGGCTCCGCGACCCTGCGGGATCACGCAAAAGGTGCAGCTGTGGTCGCAGCCGTTCTGCACGGGAACGAACGCGCGCGTGCGGGCGCGGGCGGCCGGCTGCGGTGCGTGCCGCGGTGCATCGCCTGCCGACCATGCGCGCGGTTCCAGCTTGGCCGCATTGGCGACCAGCCCGTCGACTTCGGGCATGGCGGCGATCTGCTCACCCTCGATATCGGCGGCGCATCCGGTGACCAGCAGGCGCGCGTCGGGATGGCTGCGGCGCAGGCGGCGGATCGCGCGGCGGGTCTGGCGCACCGCCTCTTGCGTGACGGCGCAGCTGTTCACCACCACGGTCTTGTCGGCGCTGCCATTCAGGATCGCGGCAATGCGCTCGCTCTCCGCCATGTTCAGGCGGCAGCCCAGGGTCACGATTTCAGAGGCGCTCAAGCGTAAGCCCCCCAATCGAAAGCGCCGGTATAGGATATGGTCGCGGGGCCGGTCATGGTGATGCGGCCCTTCGCCTCTGCACTGTCCTGCCCCCAGCCGATCACCAGATCGCCGCCGGGCAATGACACGGTCACCTCGCGATCGACCAGACCGCGCCGCATCGCCGCGACCGCCGTGGCGCAGGCGCCCGTGCCGCAGGCCCGCGTCAGCCCCGCGCCGCGTTCCCATACGCGCAGGCGGATCGCGCCGCGCGACAGGACCTGCGCGACATTGACGTTCACGGCCTGCGGAAACACCGGATCATGTTCGATCACCGGTCCGATCTCGCCCAGCGGGATCGCGGCCAGATCGTCGACGAAAAACACCGCATGCGGATTGCCGACATTCACCGCCACAGGAGCGTCCAGCATGTCCCAGCCGACCGGCATCGCCAGCGTGTCCATCGCATAGGCCAGCGGGATCGCATCCCATTCGAAACGCGGCACGCCCATGTCGACCGCAATGCCCGCTGCATCGGGGCGTACCGCCAGCAGCCCGCCCAATGTCTCGACGGTCAGTTCCCCGCCAACCAGCAGGCCGACCGCACGGGTCGCATTGCCGCAGGCCTCGACCTCTCCGCCATCGGAATTAAAGATGCGCATGCGGATATCGGCCATGTCCGACGGTTCGATCAGCACAAGCTGGTCGCAGCCGATGCCGGTATGACGGTCGGCCAGCGCGGCCGCGATTTCGCCATTGATCGGCGGCAGCGGCTCGGCACGGGCATCGAGCACGACGAAATCATTGCCAAGCCCGTGCATCTTGGTGAAGGGGATGCGCATAACAGGCTCGCATCTATGCAGCGGGGGGCGTTACGTCCAGTCCTGCGCTGCGTCTTTCGGACCAATCGCCCTATGCGGCGATCAGCCCTTGGCGGCGCGGGGCGGTTCGCCGTCTTCGGGTGTCTTGGCGGACTGGGGGCCAAGACGCGACGGCGTTCGTACATCCTCGGCCAGCCGCGCTTCGCTTTTCAGGCGGGCATGGACCTTTTCGGCAGGCTCGGGGCGGCCATAGAAATAGCCCTGACCCTTGAACTGGCCCAGGCCGCGTAAACGGTCGCGCACATGCTCGCTCTCAATCCCTTCTGCCGTGACGGGCAGGCGCATGCCCGCACCGATCGAGGTGATCGCGCTAACCAGCGCGGCATTGTCGCCGCTGCGGCCAAGCTCTGCGATAAAGCTGCGGTCGATCTTGATCCGGTCGAAGGGCAGGGCACGAAGCTGGGCGATCGACGCATAGCCGGTGCCGAAATCGTCCAGGCTGACCGATACGCCCTGGTTCTTCAGGCTAGTGACCAGCGACCGGACGAGGCCGATATTTTCGTGCAGGCAGCTTTCGGTCACTTCGATTTCCAGCCGTTCGGGCGGGAATTTCGCTTCGGAAAGCAGTTTCAGAAGTTTCTGCGCAAACCACGGATCGCGCAATTGCACGGGCGAGATATTGACCGACAGGGTCAGTGCCGGATCCCAGTCGGCTGCATCCTTCAGCGCCTGTGCGATCACGGCTTCGGACAATTCGGCGATACAGCCGATTTCCTCGGCCACGGGGATGAAGAAATCGGGGGTGACAAGGCCCAGCGTGGGCGATTGCCAGCGGGCCAGCATTTCGAAACCGGTCAGCTCGCCGGTCTCCACATCGACCTGCTGTTCGTAAAAGGGCACGAATTCGCCGCGCGCGATGCCGCGACGGATGCCGCTTTCCAGCTCGCTGCGCAGCTTCAGCTCGCGCTCCATTTCGGGGGTGAACCAGTCGTACCGGTTCCGGCCCATCTTCTTGGCGTGATACATGGCGATATCCGCCATATGCAGCAGCTCGCCCGCCGCATTGGGGCCGGGCTGGTCCAGCTCCACGCTGGTCGCTAGGCCCAGCGACAGGCCAACGGCCAGCTCGCCGCCATTGATGGCGATGGGCTGCTGCGCGATATCGATGATGCTGGTCGCCAGCTGGTCGATCAAATCGGGCGAGGAGCGGTTATAGGGAACCACGCAGGCGAATTCGTCACCGCCCAGCCGCGCCAGCCGCGCACCGGGCGGCATTTGCGCGCGGATGCGCTGTGCAATTTCGATCAGCATGCAATCGCCTGCGCGATGGCCGTTGAGATCGTTGATCTGTTTGAAATTGTCGAGGTCGATCATGACGAAGGCGACCGCCTTGTCGGCCTTCTCCGCCTCCAGCACCATTTCCTCGGTCAGGGGCAGGATCGACCGGCGGTTGAGCGAACCCGTCAGCGGATCGGTCAGCGCCAGTTCGCGGGCCTCTTCCTCGGCGATGCGGCTCTTTTCGACTTCGCCGATCAGCTCCTTGTACCGGCGCCAGCCAAAGATGATCAGCGCGATATTCAGCAGCAGGGCGCTGGCCGCCCATTGCGCGGGGCCGTCTCCGTCACCGTTAAAGAAACCCAGAACCTGCGGCATGACAGCGCCTGCATGGCCCACCAGCATGATGGTCGCCGCGATGATCACGCCCAGAAGCACAAGGTCGCGCTCCGCCCGGCGATACCGGTCGGTCGGGCGGCTCTTGCCCTGACCCTCGGGGTGTTTGGCGCGATCACTCATCGCAAATATCTGCTCCACGGCCCTTGGCGCGATTCCGGCGCCTGAACGGTGGCAATAGCCGCCAGACCCTAAAAAAGAGGTTAAACGGCAGTTATTGTTGTCCGCAGCCATTGCGCCGGACCAAAGCCGAAACAGTGCTTGCGCTTGCCAGCAGGGAAGGGCCGATGTATGGGGCGCACCGAACCGGACGGGAAAGGCCATCGGCCTGCCGCGAACGGGATCATGCACAAGGGCGGTTCCCATGGCGCCGCACGCATTGACATACACGCTGGTCGGCGAGGTTTCGCCCACCGGCGTTTTCGGCGTTTTGCGCCGGTTTTGAACGGTTTGCGGCGGTTTTCGCGGCAGGCATAACAGGAGAAGCGGCGGACACGCCGGAGGTGACCCATGTTTGATGCACTGTCCGACCGGCTCGGCAATGTATTCGATTCGCTGCGCGGTCGCGGCGCGCTGAAGGAAGACGACGTCCGCACCGCCATGCGCGAAGTGCGGATCGCTCTGCTTGAGGCCGATGTCGCGCTTCCCGTGGTGCGCCGCTTTATCGATACGGTTACCGACCGCGCGATCGGGCAGGAAGTGCTCCGCTCGGTCACGCCGGGGCAGCAGGTCGTCAAGATCGTCAATGACGCGCTGGTCGAAATGCTGGGCGGCGATCCCGAACAGGGCGGCAGCCCCGAAGCGGCGAAACTGGATCTGGATGCCAAACCGCCGGTCGTGATCATGATGGTCGGCCTGCAGGGTTCGGGCAAGACCACCAGCACCGCCAAGATCGCCCGCCGCCTGAAAGAGACCGAGGGCAAGAAGGTCATGATGGCCTCGCTCGACGTCAATCGTCCGGCGGCGCAGGACCAGCTGGCCGTTCTGGGCGAGCAGGCGGGCGTGGCGACGCTGCCGATCATCGCGGGGCAACAGCCGGTGGAAATCGCAACCCGCGCGATTTCGGCGGCGAGATTGCAAAGCTTCGACGTGCTGATGCTCGACACCGCGGGCCGCCTGCATGTCGACGAAGCGCTGATGGCCGAGATGAAGGCGGTCGCCGCCGTATCGACCCCGCGCGAAGTGCTGCTGGTCGTCGACTCGCTGACGGGTCAGGACGCGGTGAACGTCGCCCAGTCCTTTACCGGAGAGGTTCCGCTGACCGGCGTGGTGCTGACCCGCATGGACGGCGATGCGCGCGGCGGCGCGGCGCTGTCGATGCGCGCGGTTACCGGCAAGCCGATCAAGTTCGCGGGCACCGGCGAAAAGCTGGACGCGATCGAGGTGTTCCACCCCTCGCGCGTGGCCAATCGCATCCTTGGCATGGGCGATATCGTGTCGATGGTCGAAAAGGCCGCGACCGCCGTCAAGGAAGAAGACGCCGAACGCCTTGCCAAGCGCATGGCCAAGGGCGAATTCGACATGAACGATCTGCGCATGCAATTGCAGCAGATGTCGAACATGGGCGGTATCGGCGCGATCGCGGGCATGCTGCCGGGCATGAAAAAGGCCAAGGCGGCGATGGCGCAGTCGGGCATGGACGACAAGGTGCTGCTGCACATGGACGCGATCATCGGGTCGATGACGCCCAAAGAGCGCGAGAAGCCGCAACTGCTGAACGCCAGGCGCAAGAAACGCATCGCGGCCGGTTCGGGCACGCAGGTGCAGGACGTGAACAAGCTTCTGAAAATGCATCAGGAAATGGCGAAAGCCATGAAGCAGATCAAGAAGATGGGCGGGCTGAAGGGCCTTGGCCAGCTGTTCGGAAAAGGCGGTCTGGGTGCCGCCATGCCGGGCCTTGGTGGCGGCGGCGGAATGGGGGGCGGCATGCCGGGCCTTCCGGGCGGCGGCGATATCCCGCCCGAGCTGCAGAACCTGCTGAAAAAGAAATGATTTCGTGAATTTTTCCAATTTGTGATTTGTTTGAAAGGTATTTGAAATGGCAATTGCAATCCGTCTGTCGCGCGGTGGCGCGAAAAAGCGTCCTTATTACCGCGTCGTCGTGGCCGACAGCCGCGCACCCCGCGACGGTAAGTATCTGGAGCAGGTCGGCACCTATAACCCCGTCCTCCCCAAGGATTCGGAAGACCGCGTCAAGCTGATCGAAGACCGCGTGCGTTACTGGCTGGGCGTCGGCGCGCAGCCGACCGACCGCGTTGCCCGCTTCCTCGATGCTGCCGGCATTCTTGAGCGTGCGGCCCGCAACAACCCGAAGAAGGCCGAACCGGGCGAAAAGGCCAAGGAACGCGCCGAGGAAAAGGCCGAGAAGGCCCGCGAAGCCGAGGAAGCCAAGAAGGCTGCCGAGGAAGAAGCCAGCAAGCCCGCAGAAGCACCGGCTGAAGAGGCTGCTGCCGAAGCTCCGGCCGAAGAAGCGCCTGCTGAAGAAGCAGCGACCGAAGAGTAATTGCGGTAAAGGCCGGATCGATGACTGCCGATCGTATCGTGCTCGCTGCTATTACCGGCGCGCATGGGGTGAATGGCGAGATCCGGCTGAAACTGTTCGGGGAAGGCGTGGAATCGCTATCGCGGTTCCGCGCCTTCACGCTTTTGCGCGAGGCGTCTGGTGAGAGCCGCGAGGTCAGCGCGAAGAAACTGCGCGATGACGGCAAGGGCGGGGCGATCCTGAAACTGGCCGGCATCGACAATCGCAACGGGGCCGAGGCGCTGCGCGGCATGGTGCTGACCGTTGCGCGCGAAGAACTGCCGCCCTTGGAAGAGGGCGAATATTACCACGCCGACCTGCTGGGCCTGCCTGCCGTGTCCGACAATGGCGAAGCGCTGGGCACGGTGATCGCCGTCGACAATTACGGCGCAGGCGACGTCATCGAAATCGAATGCCCCGCGGCGGAAGGCGAGAAGCCCAAACGCTTCATGGTGCCGATGCGGCCCGAAGCGGTGCCCGAATGGGATGCGGCGCGGATTGTGATTTCGGCGGATTTTGCCGAGTAAGCCGCCCGAGCGTTAAGGCGAGCATCGCGCAGCGGGCGGAGCCTTAACGCGCCAGAGGCGGCGCACCGGCCGGCGGCTGGCAAGCGGAGCGGGTCCGCAGCGCGCTGTTCGAGACCACGGCTGCCGATTTGCCGCGGCCTGGGCTGCTTTCAGGCATGCCTCTCCAGAGAACGAATGAGCGGAACGGGATGGTTGGCAGGCGTTTGACTGCAATCAGTTCGACGTGAGGTACCGATCATAGCTCCCGCCATATTTCTCCGCGATTTCTTTAAAGCTCTTTATCTCGATGGTGACGGGCTTCCGGCCCCTTTCCTCGAATTCCCTGACCATTTCCTCAAAGATTATCGCGCAACCGAGTGTCCGCGCATCCACTTCAAAACTTGCGATGTCGGCTGAATCGCCAAGGAATATGTCGCTGGAGATACCATCTTGAAAACGGGTGCTAATGAACACCCGATCGACAGGTATCCCGGCTTCGCGCATACGCTTTCCGACGACCGTCGCAACTTCTTCGCACCGACGGCTGTCGTCCAGCACCTCTTCGATAATCGCACGAATTTCGCCGGTTTTGTCCGTCATATCGGCTGGCCGATCATCGAAGGTGCTCAAGCATGAACGTGAAGAAGCTGCTGCTGATTTCTTGCTCGTCCCATGCCTCGCCGCCTTTACTTGGTGTCAATAGCACAAGCTGGCTGGTGCCAGGACGGACGCAATAAAGCGACTCGGCTTCATAGGTTGAAATCGGGATCAGATCGTTCGGTATTTGAAGCTCCCGATGCGCGTATTCAACAAGGTCAGAAATCTGACCATCGTCTTCAAGGAAGTCTGCCATTTCAAATGGCAAAGTTTCAGAGACGAATTGAAGGCAATACACTCGACTGAACTGCCAGAACTCTCCCTGCTGCTCGATCATTAGATCATCGAACGCGAAATCGACATCTTGTGAGGATTCCCGATGCCAGACGAATTTGTTTCGCTCGCAGGCTTCGGTGAGCGCTTGCGGGATCATAATCCTACTCCCCACCTCCCATGTCCCGTTTCGATGGCGCCACTTTTACTTTTCCGCTTCATCCTCTGCAATCGGTCGTTTGCCAACAATCCGCTTTCAGACAAAAATCCCGCAAAGCTGCATGTCCGCTTTCAAACCCCGCCCGAACCCGACAATTTCACTGTCCTACACCGCCCTGCCAGCCTACACCGCCGCCACGCCAAATGCGGCGACCGGCTCTTTCACACGTAAGATTTACCGGCAGGTGTAACCTGCACCCTATGGCTCTTAAGCCGCGCATTTGTGCGGGTTGCAGGGGCGGACACGATGGGTGACATGTGTCACTTTTGTCACCCATGGCGCGGGCGCGGCGTTTAGCCTTCGCGCAATTCCCTGGCGAGCAGGCGGAACTCGTCCGCACGCGGCGAACCGCGCCGCCAGACAAGGGCGATCTGGCGCGAGGCGTTCTTCGATTTGAGGGGGCGCGCCACGACGTTTGTGCCGTCCAGAATGCCCGCTTCCAGCGCCATTTCGGGCAGCATGGTCAGGCCAAGCCCGTTGTCCACCATCTGCACCAGAGTATGCAGCGATGTGCCGATCATGGTGGCGGACGCCCGCAATTCGGGGCGGTTGCAGGCCGCCAGAGCATGCTCTTTCAGGCAATGCCCGTCTTCCAGCAAGAGCAGCCGCGCCTCGTCGATCATCGACGGAGGGACCACTTCGGGCGGATCGCGCGGGTCGTCCTTGGGAAAGGCGACGAACAGGCGGTCGTCGAACAGCACCTCGCTATCCACCTCTCCCGTCGCGAAGGGCAGGGCCAGCAGCACGCAATCGGCGCGCCCGTGGTGCAGCGATTCGATGGCGTCCGCGCTCGGCTCCTCGCGCAGGAACAGCTTCAGGTTGGGGCGCTCCTTGCGCAGGCGCGGCAGTATCTTGGGGAGCAGGAAGGGCGCGATGGTGGGGATCACGCTCATGCGCAATTCGCCCGACAAAGGCTTGCCCGCGGACTGAACCAGCTCAGCCAGTTCCTCCGCCTCGCGCAGCAGGACATGGGCCTTTTCCACCACCCGCTCGCCCAGCGGGGTAAAGCGCACCACGCGGCGCGTGCGTTCGACCAGGGTTACGCCCAGCAGCGATTCCAGCTCGCGGATACCGGCCGACAGGGTGGATTGCGAAACGTAACAGTTTTCCGCCGCGCGCCCGAAATGGCGCTTTTCATGCAGCGCCAGCAGATATTGCAGCTGCTTTAGGGTCGGCAGATAGGTGTTCTTCAAGCGCGTGCCTTTATTCGCCCGTTGTCGTTTCCGGATCGGCGGGGGCTGCGTCGGGCTCCATCTCGTCGATATGGGTCATCACCAATCGCCCGTTTTCGACCGCAAAGGCCAGCTTGCCCTCGACCAGATTGAGCGCGTCCTTGCCGAACTCCTGAAAGCGCCAGCCTTCCAGCAGTTCCAGATTCCTGCGAACGCCCGCGGCCAAAGCCTCAAGATCGTCGGCCCGCGCAATCAGGCGGGAGGCGACGTCGATCTCGCGGCTGCGGATTTTAAGCAGCAATTTCAGCAGGTCGGCCACCAGAGCGCCTTCCTTGCCCAGCGGCACGCCCTTTTTGCGTTCGGGCATTTCGTCCTTGGGCAGCGGCTCGGCCTCTTCCAGCACCTTCATCAGGCGCTTGCCGATGTCATTGTCCTTCCACCCGCCCGACAGGCCGCGCACCTTGGCAAGGTCGCCCTGTTTCTTGGGCGGATGGCTGGCAAGGTCGGCCAGCGTCTCGTCACGGATGATGCGGCCGCGCGGGATGTTCTTGTCCTGCGCCTCGGTCTCGCGCCATGCGGCCAGCGCCTTGAGCCGGCCCAGAACCTGCGGATTGCGTCCGGGCGAGCGGATGCGGTGCCACAGCGTCTCGGGATCGGTGGCGTAATTGTCAGGGTCGGCGAGGCGGTCCATCTCGCGGTTCAGCCATTCGCCGCGGCCCGTCTTGATCAGCTTTTTCAGCATCTTGGGGAAGATGCGCGACAGATAGGTGACGTCGCCGATGGCATATTCGATCTGCCGTTCGGTCAGCGGGCGGCGCGACCAGTCGGTAAAACGCGCGCCCTTGTCGATCTGGATGTTCAGCCAGCTGTCGACAAGGTTGGAATAGCCGATCTGTTCGGACTGGCTGATCGCCATCATCGCGATCTGCGTGTCGAAGATCGGGTGCGGGGTCTTGCCGGTCAGGTTGTAGATGATTTCCACATCCTGCCCGCCCGCGTGAAAGACCTTCAGAACCTCCTCATTCTCGGTCAGCAGGTCGAGCAGGGGTTTGAGGTCGATGCCGTCGGCCAGCGGATCGATGGCCGCAGCCTCTTTCCCGTCGGATATCTGGACAAGGCAGAGAAGCGGCCAATAGGTCGATTCCCGCATAAATTCGGTATCGACGGCGACAAAATCGGCTGTGGCCATCCGCTCGCAGATGTCGGCCAGCGCCTCGGTCGTGGTGATCAGATCGTGAATTTTCATGGCTTCGGGCGGGTTACGCCGCCTGAAGGCCGCTGGCAATCATGGCAGCGGGCGGCATCCCCCTTTTTCTGGCCATATTTCCGGCGGCCGGACGAAGCGAACTCGGAAGGGCGGATCAGGCGTGGTGCTCGGTATGGCGACGGCGCAATCTGCCGAACAGGCTGGTCACGATGCTGTTGCCGCCCGCAGGGGCGGTGTCATTCGCCGGTTCTTCTACCGGAGTGGCATCGCGTATGCGGCGGCGCAGGCTGGTGCCGCTGACCTGGCTATCGTCCTGGAATATGCTGCCCGGGTCGTAATCGGCAGGTCGGGGTGCAAGCGACAGCCTGGCGAATTTCGATTCCTCGACCTCACCGTCCTCGCCATCCTCGATCAGGTCGTAATATTCGTCGCGGGTAAAGGCGGGGGCGTCGAAAAAGGGATAGCTTTCGTTGCTGCCGACCAGAACCGTAATTGCACGGGGCAGTCCTCGGCCCTCGATCACGGCGCGGATCGCCTGATGCAGGCGCACGGCGACAAACGCATGGCCCAGCACAAGCGCGTCGCAATCGGCGGGTTCGGTCAGTTCGCCTTGCTCTCTTCTGCGTTCATACGCCAGCACTTCGCCATAAATGCCGCCAAGGCCGCGGACCTGCACTTCGGTGCCCGCTTCCTCGAAAGCGCTGCGCCACACGCCCGCCTTGCGGCCATAGCCGTGATTGATTTCCTCACGCCCAGCGCGGTTGAAGGCAAAGGCGCTGTCGGTGAAATATAGCGTTTCCAGATCAGGCTCGCGGAAATTGCCCGTTTCCTCATTCGGGGCAGGCAAAACCAGCGGCGCGCTGATATCGATCGACATGGCGGTTACCGGCTGATCGGGACGGTCGATTTTCTTAAAGGTCTGGTCCAGCGTTTCCCAACCGATCAGTCGTACCGAGCCGACCGGTGTTGCCTGTGCCAGCTTGCCAATATCGTGGCGTCCGTCGTTCAGTTCCATCAGCTGCGCCGTGATCAGCGTGGCGGCCACGTCGGGCTGTCCCTGACGCATCAGCGATTCGACATTGCCCAGAAACTGATCGAGCTCGTCTTCTGACTCGAATATCTCGCTGGCGAAGATGTCGGTTACGGACATGAACATAATCTCCTGGCGCACTTATGACTGTGCATCGGACCTGTCATAAACTGCCTTTGGTTAAGAATGGCTTGGCCGGCATGCTTAACGCGCCAAAGGTTCCGACAGTTTTGATCCGCAGTGCCGCAGGGGGCGCGCGATCAAGAGGCGGAAGGAAACGCTTGAATATCCGCGCCAAGCCTTCGAACCGCCCCTTGCGCCGGTTCCGCCCGACATGCGGCAGGCAGCCCGAGCACTGGTTTTGGCATGGCTGCGGTTAAGATCGGGTAACCATGGGTGGAAAGATGCGAACGCACGTGAAATCCACTGTATTGCGAATGGCATCGGCAGATGCACGGCAATGCCCACTGGAAAAGCGGGCCGGTTTCTCCTAGTGCGCGGCGCATCACAGCATTGCGGGCCCATGCAAGGGGCCCGTTCATCAGATCACAGACGAGAAGCGAACAATCTCCATGCATGCCTATCGGACCCACACCTGCGGCGCTTTGACGGCCGCCAATGTCGGCGAGACGATCCGCCTGTCGGGCTGGATTCATCGCAAGCGCGACCATGGAGGCGTGCTGTTCGTGGATCTGCGCGACCATTACGGCATCACCCAGATTGTCGCGGACGAAGACAGTCCCGCGCTGGCCGTGCTTGACGGATTGCGCGTGGAATCGGTCGTGACCATCGACGGCGAGGTCAAGGCCCGCTCGGCAGGAACGGTGAATCCCAATCTGTCGACCGGCGAGATCGAGGTCTATGCCCGCGGCATCACCGTGCAGAGCAAGGCCGAGGAATTGCCGATGCCGGTCGCGGGCGAGCAGGAATACCCCGAGGAAATACGGTTGAAGAACCGTTTCCTCGACCTGCGCCGCGACAAGGTGCATTCGAACATCGTCCTGCGTTCGCAAGTCATTTCCAGCATCCGCCGCCGCATGATCGACGCCGGTTTTACCGAGTTCCAGACCCCGATCCTCGGCGCATCCAGCCCCGAAGGCGCGCGCGACTATCTGGTGCCGGCGCGCATGCATCCGGGCCGTTTCTATGCGCTTCCGCAAGCGCCGCAGATGTTCAAGCAGCTGTTGATGGTGGCGGGTTTCGACCGCTATTTCCAGATCGCGCCCTGCTTTCGCGACGAGGATTTGCGCGCCGATCGCAGCCCCGAATTCTATCAGCTCGATTTCGAGATGAGCTATGTCACGCAGGAAGACGTGTTCCAGACGCTGGAACCGGTGCTGGCAGGCGTGTTCGAGGAATTTTCGGGCGGCAAGACGGTGACGCCCGCGGGCAGCTTCCCGCGCATCCCCTATGCCGAGGCGCTGCTGAAATACGGCAGCGACAAGCCCGATCTGCGCAACCCGCTGATCATTTCGGATGTGACGCATCATTTCACCCAGTCGGGTTTCGGCCTGTTCGAAAAGATCGTCGGTTCGGGCGGCAAGGTGCGCGTTATCCCCGCGCCGAACACCGCGGACAAGAGCCGCAAGTTCTTTGACGACATGAACAACTGGGCCCGTCAGGAAGGGTTCGCAGGCCTTGGCTATGTCACCCGCAAGGGCGGCGAGTTCGGTGGCCCGATCGCCAAGAACCATGGGCCTGAGCGCATGGAAGAACTGTATAACGAGCTGGGCCTTGGCCCGGACGACGGTCTGTTCTTCGCTGCGGGTAAGGAAAAGGACGCGGCCAAGCTGGCGGGTGTCGCGCGCACGCGCACGGCAGAGGAACTGGGTCTGATCGAACAGGGCTGCTTCAAGTTCTGCTGGATCGTCGATTTCCCGATGTTCGAATATGACGAGGACGCGAAGAAGGTCGATTTCAGCCACAACCCGTTCTCCATGCCGCAGGGCGAAATGGAGGCGCTGGAGACCAAGGACCCGCTCGACATTCTGGCCTGGCAGTACGACATCGTCTGCAACGGTTACGAGCTGTCTTCGGGCGCGATCCGGAACCACCGTCCCGACATCATGTACAAGGCGTTCGAGATCGCGGGCTATTCGCGTGAAGACGTGGACGCCAATTTCTCGGGCATGATCAATGCGTTCAAATATGGCGCGCCGCCGCATGGCGGTTCTGCGCCGGGCATCGACCGCATCGTCATGCTGCTGGCGGACGAACCGAACATTCGCGAAGTCATTGCCTTCCCGATGAACCAGCGTGCGCAGGACCTGATGATGGGCGCGCCCAGCGTGGTGAGCGCCAAGCAATTGCGCGAGCTGTCGATCCGCACCGTCGAACCGCCCAAGCCTGCCAGCGAGTAATCGGGGACCGCGGCGGCGGGGCCAAACGGGACAGGATTGTCCGCGCAGGGTGGCATCGAACCCGCCCTGCGTTCCCGCACTAATTGTTCAGTGCTTGACAGGCGCTCTTGCCAGAGGCGTTTTGGCCGACTAGGGCCACGCCTGAGATTTAAACCGTTCCTGCCGCGTACGCTCGGGGCAGGGGCGCACAGTACCAAGAGGTTTATTCATGAGCGACACCGAGGAACGCGTAAAGAAGATCGTCGTCGAACATCTGGGCGTTGAAGCCGACAAGGTGACGATGGACGCAAGCTTCATCGACGACCTGGGCGCGGACAGCCTCGACATCGTCGAGCTCGTCATGGCGTTCGAAGAAGAATTCGGCGTGGAAATCCCCGACGATGCGGCCGAAAAGATCACCACCGTCGGCGACGCGGTGAAATATATCGAAGAGCACAAGGGCTGAGGCCGCAGGGTCTGAAGCAATTTTTGCTCTGCCCGCCGCGCTAGCGGTTCGGGCCTTGACCGACAGGCTCGGCCCGCTGGGCTGGGCCTGTTGCGTTTGATGCTGGCAAGATAATAGAACGGGCCAGACAATACAGCGGGTGCACAGGCCCGCGCCATGGAATAACGGAGAATCCTGGATGCGCCGTGTCGTTGTTACCGGACTTGGTCTCGTCACCCCGCTGGGCGGTGATGTAGAGACGAGTTGGGCTAATCTTATCGCGGGCAAGTCGGGCGCGGGTCCGATCACGCGGTTCGACACCGAAGGGCAGAAATGCCTTATCGCGTGCGAGGTAAAGCCTGCCGATCACGAATATGGTTTCGACCCCGACAAGCGCGTCGATTTCAAGATCCGCCGTCAGGTCGATCCCTTCATCGTCTATGGCATCGATGCTGCAGGGCAGGCGTTGGAAGACGCCGGGCTTACCGACATGGACGACGATCTGAAGCTGCGCGCAGGCTGCTCGATCGGGTCGGGCATCGGCGGGCTGCCGGGTATCGAAAGCGAATCGCTGGTGCTGGCCGAAAAAGGGCCGGGCCGCGTATCTCCGCATTTCGTGCACGGGCGCCTGATCAATCTGATTTCGGGCCAGGTATCGATCAAATACGGGCTGATGGGACCCAACCATGCGGTCGTGACCGCCTGTTCGACCGGCGCGCATTCGATCGGCGATGCCGCGCGCATGATCAAGGACGGCGATGCCGACGTCATGCTGGCAGGCGGTGCGGAAAGCACCATCAATCCTCTAGGCGTGGCGGGCTTTGCGCAGGCCAAGGCGCTGAACTGTTCCTATAACGACCGTCCCGAACAGGCGAGCCGCCCCTATGACAAGAACCGCGACGGTTTCGTCATGGGCGAAGGCGCAGGCGTCGTCGTTCTGGAAGAATACGAGCATGCCAAGGCGCGCGGCGCGAAGATCTATGCCGAGGTGGTCGGCTATGGCCTGTCGGGCGATGCCTATCACGTGACCGCGCCCCATCCCGAAGGGAAGGGCGCCGAAAACGCGATGCGCATGGCCCTGCGCAAGGCTGGCATGGAAGCGGGTGACATCGATTACGTCAATGCGCACGGCACCTCCACCATGGCCGACACGATCGAACTGGCTGCGGTAAAGCGCGTGCTGGGCGACGATCTGGGCGGTGCGTCGATGAGCTCGACCAAATCGGCCATCGGTCATTTGCTGGGCGGCGCGGGCGCGGTGGAAGCGATTTTCTGCATCCTTGCGATGCGCGACGGCATCGTTCCGCCGACGCTGAACCTCGACGACCCCGATGAAGGGACCGAGGGTGTCGATCTTGTCCCGCACAAGGCGAGAAAGCGCGAGGTGAAGGCGGTGCTGAACAATTCGTTCGGCTTTGGCGGCACCAATGCCTCGCTGGTCATGAAGGCCGTGGACGACTGATCCATGAAACGGGGCTGCGCTGTCCTTGTTGCCATCGCCATTCTTGCGATGCTGGGCGCGGGCGGCTGGTTCATGGCCGGTTGGTATGGCGGAGCCGGGCCGGAAAAGGCGACCAGCTTCGTTGTTCCATCGGGCGCTACGCTTACGTCGACGGCGGACAAGCTGGGAGAGGAGGGGTTGATCGCTTCCGCTGACGGTTTCCTGTTGCGAGCCAAGGTTCTGGCCAGCGGCGATCCGGTCAAGGCAGGCGAATTCGCTATCCCCAAGGGTGCAAGCCCTGCGACCATCCTCGACATCTTGCAGCATGGCGAGGTGATCCGCCGCTTTGTCACCGTGCCAGAGGGGCTACCCTCTATCATGGTGCACGAACGGCTGATGGCGGAACCCTTGCTGACAGGGCAAGTGCCGGTGCCTGCCGAGGGTTCGGTCCTGCCCGACAGTTATGATTTCGAACGCGGCGAGGCGCGCGCCGATGTGGTGGCCCGCATGCAAAAGGCGATGAGCGATTTCATCGCCGCCGAATGGCCCAGGCGCGACAAGGATTTGCCTGTCACAACGCCCGAACAGGCGCTGTCGTTGGCCGCGATCGTCGAAAAGGAAACCGGCGTTCCCGAAGAGCGGCGCATGGTCGCGGGACTCTACACCAATCGCCTGCGCAAAGGCATGCGGTTACAGGCGGACCCCACGATCATCTATCCCATTACTAAGGGCAAGCCGCTGGGCCGCCGTATCCGCCGCAGCGAGATCGACGCGGTGAACGGCTATAACACCTATTCCATGGCGGGACTGCCGGTGGGGCCGATTACCAATCCCGGCAGGGAATCGATTCTTGCCGTGCTGCATCCCGCCAAGACCGATGCGATCTATATGGTCGCCGACGGGTCGGGCGGGCATGCCTTCAGCGATACGCTGGATGGCCATAACGACAATGTCGCCGCGTGGCGCAAACTGCGCCGCCAGCGGGGCGAGATCGAATAGGCGTTACTTCAACACGCCCGATTTCGCATGCTTCATCGCCCACCAGAGCGAGAATGCGCCCACCGCGATGATCACCGCGGGAAAGATCAGCACATCGGCGCCCTTCGCCTCGATCAGCTGGGTCGCCAGAAAGGTCCAGCCGAATTGCAGGATCACCGCGATCAGCGAAACGGCATAGAGTGGCACCGCCCATTTGCGCCGCAGCAAAAGCGCGATGGCGCCCAACGTGCCGACCCAGACTGCCACAGCATAGGCCGTCCACACCCACTCGGGCATCGTGCGGAACGCGCTGGCCGATATCGGATCGGTCTTCGCCAGCTCGTCCAGATCGGCGGTTACCTGCGCCAGATAGGCCA